>JAHRFU010000010.1 GCA_019084485.1 Desulforudis sp.
ATGAAACCGGGAATGAGACCGTCTCTCTATGTCAAGGATGACGACTACCGGCTCTCCTTTTGCGAAGGGAATTTCATTACTTTAACCAACATCCGCTATAACGATATTAAGAGCCTTGTGTCACAGCGCTTAAGCCCCCTCTTTATATCCGTCCATACCACGAACCCAGGTTTAAGGAGACGGATGATGGGAAACCGGAGGGCGGGTGAAATACTAGAACAACTGCAGTTTTTGGCCGCCAACGGGATTGAGTTTCATCTCCAGATCGTTCTCTGTCCGGGTCTAAACGACGGTGCCGAGCTGGAGCGCACACTGTCTGACCTGAGCGGACTGCTACCGTCAGTGCTCTCTATCGCCGTGGTTCCGGTCGGACGAACGCGTTACCGTGAGCAACTCTACCCGTTGCGTGCTTTCACTGCGGAAGAGTCGACTAGAGTGGTCAGACAGCTGGAGAAGTGGCAGGAAGGTTTCGTCGAGACAACCGGCAGCCCCCTGGTCTATGCCGGTGACGAGTTTTACATTCAGGCTGGGATCCAAGTGCCGCCAGCCGAATCCTACGCCGGGTTTCCGCAGTTGGAGAACGGTGTGGGACTGGTGCGGCTTTTCTTGGACGAATGGGATCAGGTTCGCCCGGATCTGCCCACTGATGGAGTGCACAGAAAGGTGACGGTGATCACCGGCGGGATCGCGAGTAGCGTTTTGCGTCGGGTAACCGATGACTTGGATCGGCTTCCGGGGTTGAACGTAACCTTGGTCGCGGTCGAGAACAGTTTTTTCGGTGATGGTGTCACGGCTGCGGGCTTGCTTACGGGCGGTGACATTCTGGATGCGCTGGAGGATCAGGATCCCGGAGATCTGGTGGTGGTACCTAAGGCGGCGCTAAAGGATGGGGCGGTCTTCCTTGACGATCTGAGTCTCGGGGATCTTGCTGAACAGCTGGGGGTTCGGATCAGAGCCGCAGCTGGCCCCCGTGAACTGGTGCAGGCAATTTTTGATGTATGACGTAGGAGGTTTCTATGGCCAGACTACCATTGGTGGCGATTATTGGCCGACCGAATGTGGGCAAATCCACCTTCTTTAACCGTATCCTGGGTTCCCGCACTGCTGTCGTGGAACCCCAGGCCGGGGTGACCCGAGACCGCCTCTACCGGGAGGCGGATTGGGCCGGGGTTCCCTTTACCATTATTGATACCGGCGGCATCGGGACCGGTGGTCCGGAGAACATGGTCGAGCCGGTAGCCAACCAGGCCCGAAAGGCCATGGAGGAAGCCGACATCGTTCTCTTTATGGTGGACGGCAAGGCCGGAATCGTGCCTGAGGACCAGGAAGTGGCCGCCATCATCCGGCGGCTGGATAAACCGGTAATCCTGGTTGTAAACAAGGTCGACAACTTTGATGCGCCGTTACCGACATCAGACTTCTATGCCTTGGGACTAGGGGAGCCTTTTCCGATCTCGGCCTCCCTGGGACTTAACTTCGGAGACTTGCTGGATCTGGTGGTTTCCCACTTCCCGTCCGGTGATCAGCCGGAGCTAAAGCCGTCCATCAAGATTGCGCTTATCGGTCGGCCGAACGTGGGCAAGTCTTCGCTGGTCAACGCCATCTGTGGTGAGGAACGCGTCATTGTAAGCGACATGCCGGGAACCACCAGGGACGCCATCGATACCGTGTTTACCCGCGGGGAGACGGAGTACACGCTGGTGGATACGGCTGGGATGCGGCGGCGCGTGAAGGTCTATGACCCCATTGAGCACTACAGCGTGGTCAGGGCGAAGCAGGCACTGAAACGAGCAGACGTGGCCATCCTGGTGCTGGATGCGACAGAGGCGATCGCCACCCAGGATCAGCGCATTGCCGGTCTGGCGGAGGATGCCGGGAAAGCGACCATCATCCTGGTCAACAAATGGGACCTGGTCAACAAAGACAACACAACCGTGAATGAATACACCGAAGTGATCAGAGATGAACTCGGTTTTATCGGCTATGCCCCGATTGTCTTTGTTTCGGCCACTACCGGGCAGCGGGTAACCCGCATTCTGGACGAGGTCGACACTGTCTATCAGGAGTATACCAAGAAGATCCCCACCGCCCAGTTGAACAAGATTATTCACGAATCGGTGATGCTTACACCGCCGCCGACCGTGAAAGGGCGTCGGTTGAAGGTCTTTTACAGTACCCAGGTCATTGCCGGACCGCCGACCTTCGTGCTTTTTGTAAATGATCCCGGCCTTATTTCCGACGGTTATCGCCGTTACCTGGTAAACCAATTGCGCCGATACTACGGATTCAAAGGAACCCCGGTGCGTTTTGCCGTCCGCCGGCGCGAAGGGAGGTCGTCTTAAGCCATGGAGTTGGTCCTACTTGTTCTCGTCAGTTACCTCATTGGTTCCATTCCGACCGGTTTTCTTATCGGCAAACTGGTTAAGGGGGTCGATGTCCGCACCCAGGGTAGCGGGAACATCGGGGCTACCAATGTCTGGCGCTCTCTCGGTCCGGCACCGGCTTTGGCGGCTCTCGCCGGGGATGTGACTAAAGGCATTGGGGCCGTGCTGTTGGGGCGTTATTTCGGGCCGCCCGGGTTTGAACTGATTACCGCCGGTGCGGCCCTGGCCGGCCACGGCTGGTCTGTTTTCCTGCGTTTTCAGGGAGGTAAGATGGTTGCGACCATGCTGGGCATCCTGCTCTTGCTACCTCCGGTCGCACTGGTGGCTGCCGTCGCGACCTGGTTCAGTACGGTGATCCTCACCCGTTATGTTTCGCTGGCCTCGATGCTAGCCGCGGTTGCGATACCCGTGGCGTGGGCCGTTGCGGGGGCGGGAACCAACCTGGTGGTTTTCGGAACAGCTGTAACTGTGGTGGTCTTCTTCAAGCATCGTTCGAACATCATACGCCTGGTGTCAGGGACCGAAAACCGGTTCAGCCTTCGAAAGTAGATTGCCCGCCTGCTGCGTGCTACAATGGGGTGGGAGGGAGTAGCTTTGTCCATACAGGAGATACGGGTCATCATCAAACCAGGACTGCCCGATGCCCACGGCGGTGAAGTGCTGGCCGAAGTGCAAAACGCACTCTCCATCACCACTCTGCGACAGGTACGCACAGCTAAGGTTTATCGCTTTGAGGGGATATCCCCCCAGGAAGCCGGAATGCTGGCGGAGAATCTACTGTCTGAATTCGTCTTCCAAATCTATACAGTTAACCAGCCGGTGATCAAGGATGCGGACTGGTTGGTTGAAGTCGCCTATAAGCCCGGTGTGATGAATCCAGAGGCGGCATCTCTCGTTAAGGCAGCCCGTGATTTGGGGCTCAGCGGCCTCAAGGCGGCTGACTCCAGCTGGGAGTATGCCTTTTACGGACCACTGTCTGCAGCTGAAGTAGATTTGATAACGAGCAGGCTGCTGGTCAATGACACTGTCCAGCACATTGTAACCCGGTCGCCGGAGACGCTGGCGATCAGCGGTGAACCGACCCCCACCCGAACCATCAGGATCCGGGAGATGGACGACGCGGGTCTCCTGGCTCTGAGCAAGAATCGCCTCTTCCTCAACCTGGAGGAGATGCGCCTCATTCAGCACTATTTCACGGATACCGGCCGCGACCCCACCGACTGCGAAATCGAGATTCTGGCCCAGACCTGGTCGGAGCACTGTGTACACAAGACCTTCAAGGCCCGGGTCATAGTAGATGGGGTCGAAAAGCAGCCGTTTCTGAAGAGGCTGCAGGAAGCAACCCGACAGATTAATCACCCCCTGGTACTTTCCGCTTTTGTGGATAACTCGGGGGTGATGGACTTCTACGACGGCTGGGCCGTCTGCGGCAAGGTGGAAACACACAATTCCCCGTCTGCGATTGAACCTTACGGCGGTGCGGCCACAGGTAGTGGGGGCGTTTTCCGGGACATAATGGGTACCGGACAAGGGGCGAAGGTCATCGCGTCCACCGATATGTTCTGCTTTGCACCACCGGATCTGGCGTGGGATGATATTCCGCCCGGCTGCCTGCATCCCGGATATCTGCTCCGTCGCGTGGTGGCCGGTGTTCGTGACTACGGAAACCGGATGGGTATTCCGACCAATAACGGGTCGCTGCATTTTCACCGGGATTTCCGGGCCAAGCCGACGGTCATTGTCGGTTCCTACGGAATCCTGCCCCGGGACAAGGCGGCTAAGGGACAGCCGCGCGAAGGAGACCTGATCATCGCCATCGGAGGGCGCACCGGACGCGACGGTATTCACGGTGCGACCTTTTCCAGCGCGGCAATGACCGAACACACCATCTCGGTTAACGCCCAGGCGGTCCAGATCGGACACCCGATCGAAGAGAAACGGATGCACGACGTGATCCTGATGGCCCGGGATGAGGGCCTGATTCCGGCCATTACCGACTGTGGTGCCGGGGGTTTTGCTTCCGCCGTAGGGGAGATGGGCGCTGAGACCGGAGCGGTGATCGCCCTTGACCGCGCTCCTCTGAAATACAGCGGGCTTGCCCCGTGGGAGATACTGCTCTCGGAAAGCCAGGAGCGAATGGTGGTCGCCGTGGCCCCCGAGAACCGGGAGAAATTCGTTGGGCTCTGCGCACGCTACAATGTAGAGGCCACCGTCCTGGGCTCTTTTACCAGTGACGGTCGGTTTCGGGCTACCTTTGAGGGTTTGGAAGTAATGGATCTCGGGATGGATTTTCTGCATGACGGTCTGCCGCAGCGACTGATGCCGGCCCGCTGGGAAGCTGTGGTTCAGCCCGAGCCGCCCGTGACTGCGGTGGACGACTGGGCTGACGCGCTGTGCGCCGTCCTGGGTCATCTAAACGTCTGTTCAAAGGAGCCCATTGTACGCGTCTACGACCACGGGGTGCAGGGGACCAACGCCCTGCCGCCCTTTAACGGTGTGGACGGGGATGCCCCGAACGATTCAGCGGTGCTCACCCCGCTGCTTGGAAAACCATACGGAATGGTGATCGGGCATGGTCTGAACCCGATTCTGAACCGGATTGAACCCTACCGAGGGACCGTTTGGGCGGCTGCTGAGGCGGTGTCCAACCTGGTGGCGGCTGGTGCCAATCCGGACGAGATAATGTTAATCGACAACTTCATCTGGCCGGTACCGGACGAGGTGATGATGGGTGCCCTGGATCGGGCTGTAGACGCCTGCGCAGACTTTTCGGTACAGCTGGGGATGCCCTTTATCTCCGGCAAAGATAGCCTCTCCAGCACCTACCGCACCACTGATGGACAGGTGATTCAAATCCCGCCGGTGGTCTGTATCTCGGCTTTCGGCCGGATTGCGGATGTCCGGCGCACGGTTTCCGCAGACTTGAAGAGGGTTGGCACCCGCCTGCTGCTTTTGGGTCAGCGGGATCTGGCGGCGATGGGCGGTTCAGTTTTCTATGACCTCCTGGGATACACCGGGAATAATGTGCCGCAGGTGGATCTGAGTGTTCTACGTCGGGTGTTCGAGACGTTGTACAGCCGGATCCAGGCCGGGCGCGTATTAGCCTGCCACGACATCAGCGAGGGTGGTCTTGCAACGGCCTTGGCCGAAATGTGTTTCGGTGGGGGTGTCGGTGTGGAAATTGACATTCCGTCCGGGATTCCGGCGGAGCAGTTCCTTTTCAATGAGACGCCGGGCTGTTTTGTCCTGGAAGTGGACAGCTCCTTGCAGGATGAAGACTTGTTCGCGGAAGTGCCTTGGCTGGAGCTGGGCCGGACTGTCTCTGATCCCGTCTTGAGTGCCGTGTCCGGGGGACGCAAGTTATTCAGCGTGGGGTTGGATGACCTGAAGGAGAACTGGCAGAAGCCGATGAATGGGGTGTTTGGGGAATGAAACCACGGGTCTGTGTCCTGCGCACCGACGGTACCAACTGTGACCAGGAAACTGCCTATGCCTTCGAGAAGTGCGGCGCGTCCGTTGAACTGGTGCATGTAAACCAGCTTCGGAACCGTGACGTCCGGTTGCGCGACTTTCAGATAATGGCCATCCCCGGCGGGTTCTCCTACGGTGATGATGTGCACTCCGGCAAGGTATTGGCGGTGGAGATGGTTTCTTTCTTCCGGGAAGAACTGTCCGAATTCGTAGCACAGCACAAGCTCTTGCTCGGCATTTGCAACGGTTTTCAGGTGCTGGTCCGTACCGGTCTATTACCGGACGCCGATCTCGGGAAGATTAAGGTTACCTTGATGGGTAACGACAGTGGAAGGTTTGAATGCCGCTGGGTTGATATGCGTGTGCAGAAAAGCCCGTGCATCTTAACTGAAGGCATGGAGGATGTCGTTGTTTCTTACCAGGCGGCACACGGAGAAGGGAAGTTCTATGCGGAGCCGGAAGTGCTGGATGACCTTGAAGCCAGGGGATTGGTGGTCCTGCGCTATGTGGACCGGTCCGGGAACGAGACGATGTCCCATCCCCAGAACCCGAACGGGTCACTGAGGGCGATCGCCGGGTTGTGCGATCCATCTGGCCGGATCTTTGGACTGATGCCCCATCCCGAAAGATACGTAGACGATACCCAACACCCGCTCTGGAGACGAAAGAAGGGTGCCGAGCCCGACGGCCTCTTGGTGTTTCAGAATGCAGTCCGCTACGCGGGCAATAGCTGATAGGGAGAAGCAACATGGCGATGACCACTGTAGTCGGTGCCGGAAGCTGGGGAACCGCCCTGGCCCAGGTACTGGTTCAAAACGGCCGCTCCGTCCGGTTGTGGGCGCGGCGGGGCGAACTTGTCCGTGAAATTGTGGAGCAGGGCGAGAACAGGCGCTACCTCCCCGGTGTCCGGTTGGACCCGGAGATAGAGGTGCTCTCTAATTTGTCCGCAGCAGTGCGCGGATCGGACCTGGTTGTCTTTGCGATTCCCTCACAGTCTTTCCGGGAAGTACTACGGGAGGCCATACCGTATCTGCCCTCCGGCGCAGTTATCGTCAATGTGGCGAAGGGCATTGAAGAACGTTCGCAGTTACGCCTGTCCCAGGTCTACAGTGAAGAAAGTGGAGACACGAGGCATAATCGATACGCCGCGCTTTCCGGTCCCAGCCACGCCGAGGAAGTCGGCCTGGGCCTGCCCACAGCGATTGTCGCTTCGTCTCCGCATCCGGGCACTGCTGAGATTGTGCAGGACGCCTTCATGTCGCCCAAACTGCGGGTATACACCAACCCGGATCTAACCGGGGTTGAACTCGGCGGGGCTCTGAAAAACATCATCGCCCTTGGTACCGGGATTGCGGAAGGGCTCGGGTTTGGTGACAATACGAAGGCCGCCATTATGACCCGGGGATTAACCGAAATCACTCGTCTGGGTACCCGTCTCGGAGCCGATCCATTGACATTCGGGGGGCTGGCCGGGGTCGGAGACCTGATTGTGACCTGCACCAGTATGCACAGCCGTAACCGCCGCGCCGGAATCGCCATCGGGAAGGGTCTTACGGTCTCTGATGCCGAACGTTCGGTGAACATGGTGGTGGAAGGGGTGCGTACCACCCGCGCCGCTCACGGCCTATCTACGAAACTGGATGTGGTGATGCCGATAACCACCGAAATCTACCGTGTCCTGTTTGAAAATGTGTCACCCAAAGAGGCCGTCGGTAACCTGATGACCCGCAGCCGTACGAGGGAAATCGAGGAAGTAGCGCGCATCTCCGTCTCCTGGACCGAACGCGACTAAGGCGGACAGCCGTCGGTTCATCGACCGGTAGAAATTGGTGCATAAGCAGGGATTGACCACCCAGCTACGGAAGAATACTAGAACCAGCATGCTGTAACGGCTGGAGGCTGGTCGATATGACAAATGAAATCTTAAAACTAATGGCGGAGCGCCGTTCAATCAGGCGCTTCAAGCCGGACGCGATCCCCAGGGAAATCACCGAAAACCTGATTGAGGCCGCCCGCTGGGCACCTAGTGCCGGTAATCTACAACCCTGGTACTTCTACGTAGTGGTACGCGAGGATCGGCGGCGCTGTCTAGCCAACGCGGCCCTGAATCAGGACTTTTTGGCCGAAGCGCCGGTATGTATCGTGGTGTGCACAGAAGCCGGGCGGTCGGAAGCCCATTACGGTGAACGGGGACGCAATCTCTACTGCCTGCAGGACACCGCCGCCGCAACCCAGAATATTCTGGTGCTGGCCACCGCGTATGGCCTCGGAACCTGCTGGGTCGGAGCCTTTGATCAATCCAAGCTGAAATCCTGCATGGGTTTGCCGGAAGCTCATCGACCGGTTGCCCTGATTGCCCTCGGATACCCCGCCGTGGAGCCACAGTCCCGCCCGAGTCGGCACAGCCTTGAAGAAATCAGGGAGTATATCTAACTCATCTCTGATATTTGGTGTGGGAGGAGAAACCGTGCTTTTTGATATCCTGACCCCAGAACGAATCCTGTTCGGTCCCGGAACTTCTTTCAGAATCCCCGCAGAATTAGAAAGGCTGGGCAAGCGGGTGCTGCTGGTTTCCGGGCAAAACACACTGCAACTGCCCGAAAACCTGGATCGGGTCATAAACCCCCTCAAATCTTCGAACCTGGCCATCCACTACCATCGAATCGATCCCGAACCCTCTGCCGGGACAGTGGATCGCGGCCGAGAACTGGCGCGTTCTAATAATGTAGATCTGGTCGTTGGAATCGGTGGAGGGAGTGCTCTCGATACCGCGAAGGCCGTTGCCGGGCTTTTCCATAGTGAGGAACCCACCAGCGCGTATCTCCGCGGTCGCGAGGTCGACGTGACGCCCATCCCCTGGGTGGCCGTGCCGACCACGGCGGGCAGTGGTTCCGAGGTGACCCGTAACGCCGTGCTGATCGATCAAGAGAACGGAAAGAAATCCAGTCTAAGGCACGAGAGTTGGATGGCCCGGGTGGTGGTAGTCGATCCGATCCTGACGATGTCCATGCCCCGGCAGCTTACGGCCTGGACCGGACTGGACGCTTTAACCCACGCCATTGAAGCCTATACCTCCCGCTGGGTAGTGGCACCGTCAGCCGCTCTGGCTGCCGAAGCGGTGCGCCTGATTGTGCAGAACTTTTTCTCCGCCTACACTACAGGGAGGAAAGAGCCACGGGAGAAGATGGCACTGGGGAGCCTCATGGCCGGCATGGCGCTAAACACGGCGGGTGCCGGTTTGGTGCACGCTTTGGCCCATCCGGTCGGCAGCCGTTACAACCTGCCGCACGGGCTGGTTTGTGGCGTCCTGCTGCCTTACGCTTTGGAGTTCAACATGGCGATTTCGGTGGATCACTATGCCGAACTGGGGTACCGTTCCGGTATCGCCAGACGCAACGCCTCAGTGGAAGAGGCCGCAGAGAAGTTCGTCCTTTATGTTCGCAAGCTGGTTGAGAAGCTGGGCGTTCCGGCCACACTGGGAGAACAGGGCTTGAGGCGTGAGGATATTCAAGGCTTTGTGGAAGCATCAAAGGGTGGCAGTTCCCTTTCCGCAAACGTGCGTAAGGCCACACTCGATGACTTGACCTCGATCCTGGAACGGGCTCTGTAGGGTAAGAAGACTACCTGACTTGTTGCCGCGTAACCGGAAAAGACGGGGGAGTCGAAGTTGTGCCTATCGGTAAGACTGAGTAATGACGATCGATCACGGACGGCAGCCCAGAGTGAGGGGGGCAAATAGAGCTTGATTCCGATTCGGGATACGATCAGAGCCCGAAACTTTCCGGTGGTCACGGTGTCGATCATCGTAGTGACCGTCCTGGTGTTCATATATGAACTCCGTCTTACGCCTGCCGAGCTGGACCGCTTCACCGCCACCTACGGGGTGGTTCCGGCGCTGCAGATACAGATATTCCTGCAAGCACCTTTCTCCCTGAACACCTGGGCCCCGATGGTGGGTACCATCTTTCTGCACGGCGGTTTTATGCACATCTTCGGGAATATGCTGTATCTCTGGGTGTTCGGGGACAACATCGAGGATATCCTGGGTAGATTCCGTTTTCTGGTGTTTTACCTCTTGGCGGGATTTGCCGGGAGCCTGGGCCATATTATTACCAACCCGGAGTCGCTGATCCCGACTATCGGGGCCAGCGGGGCCGTAGCGGGGGTACTTGGAGCCTATTTCCTGACGTTTCCGCGCGCTAGAGTCCTGGCTCTGGTGCCGTTGCTGTTCATTATCACTTTTGTCGAAATTCCAGCCGTGATTTTCCTCTTCTTATGGTTTGCGCTTCAACTTCTCAGTGGCATAGCCGCCTTTGCCGGAGACACGGCAATGGTCGCATGGTGGGCGCACGTTGGGGGTTTTGCAGCCGGAATGGTAATGGTTAAATTACTGTCCCCGAATCACGCTTCAATCCGCCCTCGATGACGCGGTACTCCGCTTCCAGGGTGCGCCCCTGCCAGTCCTTCTTTCCTGGATCATCGTAATGCTTAAGCATTCGTCGGCCGATGCCCCGGGCGAAGAAATAGCTGATCAACCCGGCCAGGCCGATCCCGAACAGGGGCAGCATCCGGACTACGACCGAACGCTGGCTGGCTTTGAGACCCATCAGCATCAGCGGACGGCTCATTCCCGTGGCTGTAGCCTGTCTGGTCAGGGTTTGCGACAAAGACTTGGCGGCCCGTTTTCCGGCTGACTGCACGCCGGCCGCCAGCCCAAAGACCCGGAACGCCTCCTGCTGCACCCGTCCGGACAGCGGGTCGTGTCCGTACAGAGTGGACAGCTCCAGCACCAACCGGGACAGCAGAACTCCCAATACGGTGATATCAACCAGAATGCCAGAGAAGATGGCGATGATCGTACCCATTCCAGGGACGACGGCCGGGATGGCGGTGAAGGCACCCGCAAAAGCGCAGAGCTTGGCCTTGTCGTTTATCAGTCGGTCGGCCAGCTCACGCTCCCTCAATTCCGGGTAGCGTTTGCGGTAGTAATCAACGCGTTCCCTGGCGGCCTTGGCGGCATGTGCGCTGTACGGGTTGTAGCGCATAGAGACCCCCCAATTGAAACCCACAGTATGATCTCCATGATATCAGAGGTGTGGCCGGTTTTGCAAAAACGAAAACGGGGAAGACCACCTTCCCCGTTCGCAAGTTCCCACTTCTCAATTTCCAGATCTAATTTCCCAAGTCTTTTTGTCCACATCTCACTTGTCGCATTCCACAACCTACTACCCATTTCACTCCCTCATGTTCCACTTCCCACATCCCACTTAGTACCGGATGTCGGTCGACCAGTTCCAGCCGTTGTTGGTGTCCCAATTGTGGGCGCTGTCCTTAAAGCAGAAGTTGCACTCTGAGGTGCCTTTCATAGACACGGAAGTGTTGAAGACGCCGCTCGGCTCGCGCCTCATTTCCTCGGTACAAGTATTGTTCCACCCGTCAAACCCGTAGTGAATGTAAATTTTGTCGGCGCCGGACTGTTTCAGCAGTCCGTCATAGGTTATGGTGGCGTGATGGTCCTTCAGGCTGGGCGAGGGAACCACATCCACTCGCTGGTCCAGGTAATTGCGCGTCTGGGCTACGTACACAGCTTAACCTCCTCCCTATAGATTTCGAGAGTTAGATTCATGTATCACATTTATCCTGCGCTTCCGGCCCTAAATCCATTCCTGGAGATGTTAGCAAGAATATCAAATTACTGAGCTTTGCCAATTAATTCTAGACGCATCAGGCAGGATGATTTACCGAAGATGTCCAATATTAGAACGGCGGCAATATTACGGAATGTTAGGTGCTCAATGAGAATTAAACTGGGCCTTCACACCAAAATGGCACTGCTTTCCTTTGCGTCAGTGCTGTTGGCTATTGTGGTCGGGGGCGGATTAGTGGTTGAGCGCATCACGAACCAGATTGAAAAGGAGATGGGCATGCGCGCCCTAGCCACCGCCCGAACGTTGGCGCAGATGGAGGAAATCCAACTGAACGTCGGGAGTGAGGGCGGGGAAAAGGTGATCCAACCCTTGGCTGAGCGGATTCGCACCGCAACCGGGGTGGCCTATGTGGTCATCCTGGACAACACCGGGATACGCTACTCACATCCATTGGAAGAGCACATCGGCAAGCAGTTTTCCGGAAGTGATTATCATCCGGCGATACAGGAAGGTGAGGAGTACCTCTCGGCCGCGGAAGGGATCCTGGGGCCTTCCATCTGTGCTTTCGTACCGGTTAAGAGCCAAGAGGGTACTAAACAGGTTGGGGCGGTTACCGCCCCCTGATCAAAAAGAATAAAATGACCTTAATCAACTAAATGTTGTGCGCCCTCGGTGTTTTATTTAGAATTTTCTAAAAGTGCGAATACAAATGGGTTATTGTGTATACAAAATACACGAGTCTCTGCAAATTAGGATGACTAATTTGCCCGTTCGGGTTCTAATTTTGATCCTAGCGGTGGCCACCACTCTTATTATTGGCGGCTGTAGGGATCGTGCTTACGATGGGGAGCAGGTTGCTCCGGGCGACAAGCTCGTGATTCGCTTTTCGCATGTTACGGCTGAAAACTCGCCTAAGGGACTCGCTGCCCAACGCTTTGCCGACCTGATCCGGTACCGTTCCCAAAACCAGGTGGAAGTGCAGGTTTTTGCCGACTCGGTGCTTTACCAGGATGGGGAAGAGATCGAGGCGCTGCGGGTGGGCAAGGTGGAGATGATCGCCCCCGCTACTTCAAAGTTGGCCGGTTTGGTTCCGGAATGGCAGGTGATCGACCTTCCGTACCTTTTCTCATCAGTTGACCAGTTGCACCGTTTTTTAGATAGCCCCCACGGCGCTGATCTCTATTCCCGCCTTGAGGAGTACGGGGTTAAGCCTTTGGCCTTCTGGGACAATGGGTTCAAGCAGCTGACTTCCCGTTCCAGACCCTTGATTCAACCGTCAGACGGTGCTGGTCTCCGTTTCAGAGTGATGATCAACAATCAGGTGCTGGTGTCACAATTCAGCCTGCTGGGGGCGGAACCGGTTCCGTTGTTGTTTAGTGAGGTCTCGGGCGCACTGGAAGAGGCTAAAGTTGATGGACAGGAAAACACCCTTTCCAACATATACTCCAAGAGGCTTTATACCCACCAGCCGTACATCACGATCTCAGACCATGGTTACCTGGGGTATGTGGTACTGGCCAACGCCGAGTTCTGGGAATCGCTGCCCGGGGAAGTGAGGGAACTCTTGGAGATTACGTTGGCCGAGGTGACGCTCTGGGAACATCGGGAGGCATCCCGGATGAACGCCGAAGATTTGGTCTCTCTTGCCGGGGAATCCGGTATTCAGATTCATTACCAAACGGCTGAAGAACGCGCCCAATGGTTCGAAAAACTAGCTCCGTCGTATAGTCTTTTGAAACACCAGATTGGAGCCGAACTGGTTGACGCAGTTGTAGCGGCAGCCGCTGAAGGAGGTGGCGGATTACCTGGGTTCCGGTAAGACAAGTACTAGAAAGAACAAAATGAATGGGGAGGTAATGGTTTTAAGATGAAAAGACGTACCTGGATGATTTTAGCAGCTGTCCTATTGATTGGTGTGTTCAGCTTTGCCGTCTTCGGTTGTGGCGGTGGTAGCGACACTCCTGCTCCGGATCCAAACGGTGATGATCCTAAGGCTGGATGGCCCGGATCCCTGACTATTGGCGCCGCTTCCATCGGTGGCACCTACTACGTGTACGCTGGCGGCTGGTCAAGTGTTATCGAAAAAGCTACCGGTATTCCGGCAGCTGTTGAGGTGACCGGCGGACCGAACCACAACATGCAGCTTGTGCACAATGGCGACCTAGATCTGGGCATGATCACCATGGGTCCCGGCTGGGAAGGTTGGAACGGTGAGGGAGACTGGACAGGCGGCGTTAAAATGACGAACGTCCGGGCTATCTTCCCGATGTACAACACCTATTCCATGTGGTGGGCCTTTGCTGATTCCGGTATCAACAGCATCTACGACCTAGATGGTAAGACCGTGGGTGTGGGCCCGGCCGGTGGCACCGCTGGTACCTACCACCCGCGCTTCCTTGAAATCCTGGGCATCAATGCCACCCCGCGTCAGGCTGGCCTGAGCGACTTGGTATCAATGCACCTAGACCGTCAGTTGAACGCGAACAGCTTTGCCGCTGGTGTCCCCGTAGCGGGTATTCTGGAGACCGCAGCCCAGCGCAAGATTACGATGTTTGGCGTTGACGGCGACGCACGTGATACGATCGTCAATGAGTGGCCATTCTGGACTCCGGCCGTAATCCCGGCATCTGCATTCAGCGGCATTCTGACCGATGATGTGGAGTCCATTGGTATGTGGAATATGGCGATCGCTGCTAAGGATCTTCCGGATAGCCTCGTGTACGAAATCGTGAAGGGCGTATTTGAGAACCATGATATGATGACTACCGCCCATCAGGCCGCTTCAGAAACCATTGCCGAGAACGTAGTGAATAACGATTGGCTTCTGATGCATCCAGGCGCGATCAAGTACTATGAGGAAATCGGTATTGATCTTCCGGACGCAGTGTACCCACCTGAATACAAGAAATAGAAGCTTAGGTTGTGTGTTTCACCCCCCAATTTGGGGGGTGAACTCCTTCCTTTCTTGTGGTAGCATAGATAGTGGTAAAAAGGGTACTCTCACCGCTTCGGGATTTGGTGGGAGTTTCTTGCTGAAACCTGCGAAAGGAGTCCACTTAATGACCCCAGAGAAAAAGAACGGGCCGGATTCCGAGCCGACTAACCAACCAGCAAAGCAGGACATTACTACTAAAATTGACTTTGATAAGGTTGACGCGGCGGAAGCTTCCGCGCACCGCCCCCTACTCGGGTGGATTGCCCGGTTAGTGTCCGTCTTGGCGATCTTCGCTGCTGTATTTCACATTGTAGTACTTCGATTCTATCCCATGGATCCATGGGTCTTTCGAACCTGCCATCTGGTTCTCTTGGGTGTGCTTGGTTTCCTGCTGATCCCTGGGTGGCAAAAGGCCCGGGGTAAGGTGCACTGGTCCGATTGGGTCTTCATTGCCGGACTGCTCTACGTCGGATGGTACATCATCGACAACCTTAAGCTACTGATCTTCCGGGTCGGTGTGGTGCCGACCACCAACGATGTCATCGTAGCCGTGATTGGCGTGATCATCGTTTTGGAGTTAGCCAGGCGGGCCAGCGGTAACGCCCTGCCGGTATTGTGTGGAGTCTTCATTGCCTACGCCTTTGTTGGTCCATATTTACCCGGTGTGCTCCAGCACAGGGGTTACTCGTATGAACGGTTTTTTACCTACATTTTCAGCCTGGACGGTGTTTTCAGTGTGCCTCTGGCGATTTCATCTAAATACATCATCCTATTCATCATCTTCAGTGCTTTTCTGCAGGTCTCCGGGGTCGGACGCTACTTCGTTAAATGGGCTTTTTCGATCAGCGGACACGCGCGGGGCGGCCCGGCCAAGGTGGCGGTGCTTTCCAGCGCACTGATGGGCACGATGAACGGTACCTCCGCCGGAAACGCGGTGGCCACCGGCAGTTTCACGATCCCCTTAATGCGCAAGGTCGGTTATTCGCCGAAGTTTGCGGCCGCGACTGAGGCTGTGGCGTCAACAGGCGGCCAGATCATGCCTCCGATCATGGGTGCCGGCGTATTCATCATGTCAGAGTTAACCGGCATTCCGTACCAACAGATCATGCTCGCCGGGATTATTCCGGCTCTGCTGTACTTTGCCTCAATCTACTTCATGGTTGACCTCGAGGCAGTAAAATTGAGATTAATGGGTTTCCCAAGGCATATGCTCCCACCGTTTGGGGAAGTGATGAAGCAGGGTTATCTGTTCATTCCAATCCTCGTACTATTCTCGCTCTTGCTGATGGGATACTCTGTGGTTTTGGCGGGCATCTGGGGCATCCTAACCAGCTTCCTGATTAGTTGGGTGTCGCGGGAGACTCGGATGGGGCTCAGTAAGACCCTTTTGGCCTTAGAAACCGGTGCCCGGGCGGCGATTCAGCTAATGGCTGTGTGTGCCGCGGCCGGTATTATCATGGGTGTCATCGCCCTGACCGGAATCGGACTCAAGTTTGCCACACTGATTCTCGGGATCGCCGGAACCAGTACCTTCCTGGCACTTTTCTTCTCGATGTGTATTGCGATCTTGCTCGGTATGGGCATGCCGACTACGGCTGCTTATGCGGTAGCGGCTTCGGTCGTGGCCCCAGGTCTGATTCGGATGGGAATCGACCCGCTGATGGCTCATTTCTTTGTCTTCTACTTTGCCTGTGTATCGGCCATTACCCCGCCGGTAGCGTTGGCGGCATACGCGGCATCGGGGATCAGTGGATCCGACCCGATGCGAACCAGCTTTACCTCCTTTAGGCTGGGTATCGCGGCCTACATCGTGCCGTTTATGTTCTTCTACGCTCCGGAGATGCTACTGCAGGGCCCGGGGTTACTCGTGATCAGCAGTACGGTTACCGCTCTGATCGGTATTTACGGCCTGGCGGGCTCGATGCAAGGATGGTATTTCGGTAAGCTACCAATGGTTTTCCGGTGTATCCTGTTTGTGGCTGCCGTCAGCCTCGTCCATCCGAGTATGTGGTTTGACGTAGTGGGTCTCAGCGTTTTTGCACTACTCTTCTTTATCCAGAAAGCACGTAAGTCGGGCCCTGGTAAGGATGAGGCGGTTCCGGCAAGTGCTTAGCGCAGGAGACTGTCTTACCAATTCGGCAGGAATCACTTTCCGAGTTGGCGAAGTTTAGTTAATCAGTAAGGCTCTTTGGTTGCATATCAACCTTAAAGCCCGTTTTAGGGAAGGATGATCGGTTCTTGCGTACTATCGAATACAACGAGGTTGTTGAGGCTACTGCCCGCCTCTGTGAGGATGTCAACTTCGAACTGGAACCGGATGTGGAAGCTGCGATAAAGAACGCGGTCGAGAGGGAGGCCTCGCCGACCGGTCGGGACATCTTAGGTCTGCTGTTAGAGAACGCCGCTATTGCAGCGCGGGATCGGGTGCCGATCTGTCAGGATACCGGTATTATGGTGGTGTTTGTGGAGTGCGGGGAGGATGTCCGGATTGCAGGTGGAGGGCTGACTGCAGCCATCACTGAGGGTGTCCGGGTGGGATACGACCGGGGCTACCTACGCAAATCAGTGGTCGGTGATCCGATCATCAGGAAGAATACCGGGGACAACACCCCGCCGGTGATTTACTTTGAGCCAGTGGCAGGGGACACCATCAAGATCTCTGTGATGCCCAAGGGTGCCGGCAGCGAGAATATGAGCGCCTTGCGCATGCTGAAACCGGCAGAGGGTCTCCAGGGCATCAAGAATTTCGTTTTAGAGACCGTGGAAAAGGCTGGTCCCAACGCATGCCCGCCCCTTTCAGTGGGTGTGGGGATCGGAGGGACCATGGAGAAAGCTGCCCTGCTATCTAAACAGGCTCTGCTACGGGAATTAGGCCAGAGACATCCGGATCCGGCCATTGCTGCCCTTGAAGAAGAACTGACCGTTCTGTTGAACCGTACCGGGATCGGCCCAGGCGGTCTTGGTGGGCGGATTACCACCCTTGGAGTGCATATTGAGGTTTTCCCGACCCACATCGCGATGCTGCCCGTGGCGGTCAACCTCAACTGCCATGCGGTCAGACACAAAACCGTGATCCTGTGAGTCAGCCCGAGTCAGGGCACGATCCGCTGACTCATCCACACCTTCTCCCACTCCTGACTTTACCCTGATCAATAGACCTGTCGGTCGATCGGCGGAGAGTGAAATAGCGGCCCGGCGCGGATCTATGGGAGTGAATACCGCTCTCCTCCGGCCCCAGGAGTAAATTGGACGCAGGAGGTAATCATGGAACCTGTGCGAATCACGACCCCCCTGACCAAGGACGCCGTGGCGGGACTCCGCGCCGGTCAGCAGGTCTTAATCACCGGGCGCATCCTAACCGCTCGGGACGCTGCCCACAAGAAGTTAATCGAATTGTTGGATCAAGGGATGGGTCTTCCGGTAGACATTTCCAACCAGATTATCTACTATGTCGGCCCATCTCCACCAAGACCCGGTCAGGTAATCGGGGCTGCCGGCCCCACCACTGCCGGCAGGATGGATTTCTACGCTCCCCAGCTGATCGCCCTCGGTCTAAGGGGGATGATTGGAAAAGGCTTCCGAAACACCGCTGTCACCGAGGCGATGCAGAAGTACGGTGCCGTCTACTTTGCTGCCGTGGGGGGTGCGGGTGCCCTGTTGGCCCAGCGGATCCGCGCGGCACGGGTGTTGGCCTACCCGGAACTGGGTCCGGAGGCGATTTATGAGTTTGAAGTGGAGGACTTTCCGGTGATTGTCGCCAACGATATGTACGGCGGTGACCTCTACCGGGAAGGCCGTAAACAATATGCCTTGGATAAGGGAGAAGACGCTTATGCTTGACACCGGCATCTCACCACAGCGTTCCATGGGCCGGAATCCGAGGATCGACCTGTACCTCGATCTGGCTCAGTTAATCAGTGGATTTCTATTGGTTGGATTTTTGTGGACACACATGGTCTTTGTGGCCACAATCATTATCGGGGCTGATACCTTTAACAGCTTGGCGCAGTTTTTGGACGACTATTACCTGTCCTATGTCGGTATCCCCTTCATCGGCCTGGTTGCCTTGATCCACGTGATCGTGGTCGTCCGCCGCATCCCCAATCGCTACCAGGACTATTGGCGCCACGCGCGGACGATTATGCACTTCGATACCTGGACCTGGATTTTCCAAGTGGTTACAGCACTAGGCATCGCCATCCTGGCCAGCATCCATGTCTTTGCGGTGATCATGGGTTGGCCCATTGATGCCGACACCAGCGCCGCCCGGATGCACGCCTTCTGGTGGTTCTACCTGGTGTTGCTGATCCTGGGTGAATACCACGCCGGGTTCGGCATCTACCGCCAGTTCGTTAAATGGGGCTGGATTAAGAGGAAAACAATCGGTTTTGCCCTGAAGAGCATTACCGTGATCATCGTGGCTCTCGGGCTGGCTGCCCTGTGGGTCTTCGTGCAGTTAGGAGGTGCCCTGCGATGAGCAACTATCAAACACACATCACCGACGTATTGATCATCGGGGCCGGACTGGCCGGGGAGCGGGCCGCGATCGAAGCCTCATCCCACGGCTTGGACAGCATTATCTTAAGTTTGGTTCCGCCCAGAAGATCTCACAGCACGGCCGCGCAAGGAGGCATGCAGGCTTCCCTGGCAAACTGTGCGATGGGTAAAGGGGACTCCACCGATATTCACTTTGCCGATACGGTAAAAGGTTCGGACTGGGGTTGTGAACAGGACGTAGCCCGCCTGTTTTGTGAGACGGTACCGATCGCCGTCCGCCAGATGGCTTACTGGGGTGTACCCTGGAGCCGCGTGGTGGCAGGCAAGAAGACACTGCCGAATGGTCAGGAGATTGAAGACACCAAGGACAAGGAAGGTCTGATCACCGGGCGCAATTTCGGTGGCACTGCCAAGTGGCGCACCTGTTACACCGCCGACGGTACGGGGCACACCATGCAGTACACCATCGACAGTATCGTCATCTCACTGGGGATTACCGTGCATGACCGGATGGAGGCCATCTCCCTGATTCACGACGGTGAGAAATGTTTGGGAGCTGTTGCCCGTTGCCTTCGCACCGGTAAGTTGAATGTATACATTGCCAAGGCTACCGTGATCGCCACCGGTGGCTACGGGCGCCTCTACGATGCCTCTACTAACGCCATCATCTGTGAGGGCACCGGAATGGCCCTAGCCCTGGACACTGGGCAGGTGCCGCTGGGCAACATGGAGGCCGTCCAGTTTCACCCCACTGGGATGGTTCCGGTCTGGATCCTGATCACTGAGGGTGCCCGAGGGGACGGAGGCTACCTTCTAGACAAGAACCAGCACCGGTTTATGCCGGATTACGAGCCTGTCAAAAAGGATTTGGCTTCCCGGGACGTGGTGTCCCGGCGCATGATCGAGCATTTTCGCAAGGGTTTCGGGGTGGACAGTCCCTACGGACCGCATATGTGGCTTGACATTCGTCACTTGGGCGCTAAGCACATCGATACGAACCTGCGTGAAATCGCCAACATCTGCCGCAACTTCGCCGGGATCGACCCGATCAAGGATTTGATTCCGGTGCGACCCACCCAGCATTACAGCATGGGCGGTGTCCGTATTAACAGCGAAGGCTTCGCTTACGGTCTGAAGGGCCTGTTTGCAGTCGGTGAGGCCTCCTGCTGGGATCTGCACGGCTTTAACCGTCTCGGTGGGAATTCGCTTGCGGAGACGGTCGTGATGGGCATGATCGTTGGCAAGAAGATCGCCGAATACGCCTTGGGGGCCACCCTGGAGTACACCTCTGACGTAGTTGAGGATGCGGCTAAACAGCAGCAGGAACGGATCGACGGCCTTATTTCCGGCAGGCACGGTAGGGAAGACGTATTTCAGGTGCGGCGGGAGATGGAAGAGACCCTGATGGACTATGTGGGCATTTTCCGTACCGGTCCGGCCCTTCAGACGGCCGTAGACAAGCTCCAGGTATTACATGAACGGGCACAGCACCTCGGCCTGCGTTCCAGCGGTGTCGGGGCTAATCCCGAGGTCACTGCCGCACTCCGCTTGCCAGGCATGATCAGGTTGGCGCTGTGTATCTCCTATGGTGCCCTGCAGCGTACCGAGAGCCGCGGCAGCCACGCCCGTGAGGACTTTCCGAAACGGGACGATGCCAACTGGCTTAAGCGGACACTGGCCTACTGGCCGGAGGGAGCCGTGTTGCCGGAGTTGAAATACGAACCGGTCACGATCACAGAACTACCACCCGGGGACCGTGGTTACGGTGAATCTTCGGCTTCATCCAAGAAGTGAGGTCGAACAGCGGATGTCCCGGTATCCCGGTAGCGTTCTATAAATATCGGGCTTTCTGAGAAGGAGCGGAGCAGTACTATGAGCAATCGTACCCTAACCTTCAGTGTGTTTCGATACAACCCGGCCACACCGGAAATCAAACCGTGTATGCAGTCCTACCAATTAAAAGAGGCCGGCGGAATGACCATGTTTGTGGCTCTGACCAAAATCAGGGAGGAGCAGGACCCATCCCTGATGTTCGACTTCGTCTGCCGTGCTTCAATCTGCGGCTCCTGTGCGATGTTAATCAACGGGAAGCCCAGGCTGGCCTGCAAGACCCTGACTCGAGACTACGGTACCAAGATCACCCTGATGCCCCTCCCGGTATTCAAACTGATTGGGGACCTGTCGGTGGATACCGGGACGTGGTTCCGCCGCCTTTCGGTGAAGACAAGGGCTTGGGTCCACACCAAGAAGGAGTTTGATCCAACCGTCCTGGAAGAACGGATGGACAATGCCACCGCCCTGGAGATCTACGAACCGGAGCGCTGCATTGAATGCGGATGCTGTATCGCCGGCTGTGCCACGGCCAACATCAGAGAGGATTTCCTCGGCGCGGCGGGCCTCAACCGGGTAGCGCGCTTCATGGTGGATCCGAGGGATGAGCGTTCGGAACAGGAGTACTTTGAGATTGTCGGTTCAGACGAAGGGGTGTTCGGTTGTTACGGTCTGATGGCCTGCGAGGACAACTGTCCCACGAAGTTACCCCTTCAATACCAGTTGGCCTTTGTCCGGCGCAAAATGGCGGTCGCCGGTCTGAAGCGATAACCTTAGAGCCTTAATCAACAGAAATTGAAGAGAGATTCCGCTAAGCCCGACGGTAAGTCGGGCTTTTTTGTGATTACAGTAGCAAATCCAGTGCCGGTTTATCCGGTAGGACAACTAAACATGCTTCATAGTCCTACGGGTTACACCCAGGAGAAAGAAATATTTGGTTCCTGTCACTGGCACGGACTATTCTTTTCTCTCTCCTTCGATTACCCCGTCTGTGGTCTTGAGCCGGTCTTGGCAAAATATTTGTGACAAATAGTACAAATTGTTGGACAGGCTTTCGCGCTCTGCAAGAGGCGGGACACGGTAGGAATAAATCTTTCTTGACGTGCGAAGAGGCCTTTGATAAGCTATTGCTCAAATAGGTGGTAACTACTATCATTCAGGTTTCTGTCAGGAGGTGTTGGATCAAACTGTGGGGGCCGTTGAGCGGAGTGTTTTTCAGGCCCGATTGTGATTTTGGGAACTATTAGACACCCTGAAATGATTAAGAGTTAGCGGGATAACCGTGGGACCAGTGTTGATATACTAGGGTTGCTCAAACCAGTACTTTCATTAAGGAGGGATTTTAATGTATAACAAGGTGTTGCTGGCTACCGATGGTTCAGAAACCGCTGCAAAAGCAGCCGAATTCGTAGTCGAACTGAAAAAGACGCTTCCCTCGGCCCAAGTTACGGTAGTCTTTGTGGACGAACTCAGAGTACTGAACACGGTCTTTGACTGGAAGCTGGATGACCGTTTGTTGGCCGAGATTAAAGAGGCTTCCAAAGACAGAATGACTCAAGCTCTAGGCTTCTTTGAAAATGCCGGTGTTGACGTCTCCACGGTCCGCCTGGAGGGTGATCCGGGTGCCGAAATCGTAAAATACGCCAGGGATGGTGGATTTGATAACATCGTGATGGGTTCCCGCGGTCTGGGTAGTCTCGGTAGCGTCTTTCTCGGTAGCGTGGTTCAGAAGGTATTGCACGGCGCACCATGCCCGGTGACCATTATTAGGGGAGACTAGTTCGGCCCTGAATGCGAAAAGTTTGGAATGGCCTTGACACAGCTCTGCACACTTCATAACTAAGCTCATCGGCCGGCCCCCCAGGGTCGGCCTTATAATACCCGAAACCTTAGATCTAAGGGCCTCACGTTGGAATTGAACGTGATGATGTCACAGGGTGAAGAAGGAGGGAGGCTATGTCTGCCGGCGTTGCGACTGGCTGATCGCGGTGGTCGCGCTGGTGATGACCTTTCTATTGCTCAAGAGCAAGCGCTTTCCGGCAATGTTTGCCCTTCTGCTGTTCGGTATTACTGTAGCCTTCATCAAGACATCGGCCCTGGCTGGTCAACTGATGCAGTTGGATGTGGGACTCCGTCTGCCTGAGGTCAGCCCCTTCCGCTTCACCTGGAACGAACTGGTTATGGGGTATCCTGATCATACCGGGGGCTGCCGTGAGGCAGCCTTTTTTCTTTCCTCCAAGAACCGGTCGTGAATCGGATCATAATTCAAGAATAATGTATTGTCAGGAAACAGAGAGCAGGATACAATGTAATACAGGATTATGTATACATTACACAGGGATGTGAACAGAATGGGCTTGTCGGAAGATGCCCTTCAACTCCACCGCCAATTGAAAGGCAAAATTGAAATCGTACCGAAGCGACCCCTGCGCGACCAGCGCCAGCTGTCGTTGCTGTATACCCCCGGGGTGGCCGCACCCTGCCTTGAGATCTCGCACAATGTGGAAGCGGTATATGACTATACCGCTAAAGGCAACACGGTCGCCATCGTTACCAACGGAACGTCTGTGCTCGGTCTCGGTGACATCGGACCTGAAGCGTCACTGCCGGTAATGGAAGGAAAGGCCTTACTTTTTAAGACCTTTGCCGATGTCAACGCTTTTCCGATCTGCCTTAATTCGCGTGACACGGACGAGGTGGTACGGACGGTGCAATTGATGGCTCCTTCCTTCGGCGGCGTTAACCTGGAAGATATTGCAGCCCCCGCATGTTTTGAGATCGAGAAACGTCTGAAGCAGACTCTGGGTATCCCGGTGTTTCATGATGACCAGCACGGAACGGCCGTGGTGGTGGCGGCAGGTCTCTTCAATGCGCTGCGGCTGACCGGACGCACGTTCGCCGACTGCAGTATCGTGATTAACGGGGCAGGGGCAGCCGGTATGGCCATTGCGCGGATGATGCTCAGGCTTGGTGCCGGGGATGTCCGGTTATGCGACCGAAAGGGCCTGATTTTCCCCGGTCGGGGGCATGGCATGAATCCATACAAACAGGAAATTGCCGAGTTGACCAATCCGGGAGGTACCGAAGGCTCTCTTGATGATGCCCTACGCGGCTCAGATGTGTTTATCGGCGTGTCTCAGGGTAACCTTGTGACCAGTACAATGGTACGTTCTATGAACAGGGATCCGATCGTTTTTGCCTTGGCCAACCCGGAACCGGAAATACAGCCTGCGGATGCCCGAGACGGCGGAGCGGCGGTGATCGCAACCGGACGGTCGGACTGCCCCAATCAGATCAATAACGTTCTTGCTTTCCCTGGAATTTTTAGGGGGGCTCTCGATGTTCGGGCTTCAGACATTAATGACCAGATGATGGTAGCTGCGGCCCGAGCCATTGCCGACTTGGTTGGCGCTGAACTCTGTCCTGAGCACATTATTCCCCAGCCATTCGATGCCAGGGTAGCTCAGGCGGTAGCCCGAGCCACTGCCCTCGCGGCTGTGGAGTCAGGTGTGGCCAAAAATGAGGCCGCTTACTACCAATATCCGGCACCTCGTTCCGGTGCTACCGGAGCCAGGCCGTAATCTCCTTTCTCTTCTAGATTCCTATCTCCCCAGTTTCCTATAGATTGCGCCCGCATAGCGGGTGCATTTTTCTGTCCAGGGATGATGACAACCAACAAGTTGTAATGACAATTTATATATTTAGTTTGAAGGCATTGACAGGGTTTAGAGCGAGCGCTACAATATATCTAGTTAACTAGTGATTGGGTTCACAACCTCCACGTTGCAGTGGGCATGGGAAAGGAGGTCAAGCCCTGCGGGAAATAAAAACGATGGTTTAAAAAACTATTCGTACCGATAGTGATTGTGTTCACAAGACCGGTTTCACGTTTATGTAATGATAAATGAGTGGCAATACACCTGGCCGAATCGGACAACGATAGGTCGATGTTTCTCCAGGAGGAGGGCATCGGCCTTTTATCTTGTCTTCAGAATAGACGGCATTTGAAGGTGTACGGCCAAGCCTTAAGCCGACTAGCTTCAATCTCTGGTTGGGGCGCAAGAGCGCCTACCGGAGAAATCTGATGAGGAACGGAGGGATGTACCGTGTCTGAACCTGTAGCTGTAACACCGGTTGTGGACAACAAAAAATATCTCTGGTTGGCGGTAGCGGCCGCCGTGGGTATCGGCGTCTGGTTGCTCCCAACGCCGGCTGGTCTTTCCGAAAATGGACACCTGTACCTGGCCTTATTGGCCGCTCTTCTGGTGATGTTCCTTACGGAGCCCATCTCCCTGCCGATGGTTATGGCGACTTCCGGTGTAGGCCTTGTGCTCCTAAAAATCGGTACTGCCGGGGAAGTCTGGGCGGGCTATGCGAACCCCGTGGTGTTTTTCGTTATCGGCTGCCTGATGGTCGCCATCGTTGCTGAGAATGTCGGTCTGACCGACAGGCTGGGGCGGGCTATCCTGCGGCTGACCGGCACGAATGTGGTTCGGTTCTCATTCATCTCCTGTATGGGCCTGGGTCTTGCCTCAGCCTTTATGCACGACATCGCGGCCACGACCATCGGGCTAATGGCCATGCTACCGCTGATGAAGCGGGCCGGCATCAAAATCGGCAGCAAGATGGGGGCGTTTTTGTTGATTGCGCTCCCGTTCTCGTGCTCCGCCGGGGGTATGGGTACGCTGGTCGGTGGCGGCCGGAACATGGTCTCCGCCCAGTTCCTAAAGGAGTTCACGGGTCTGGAAATTACCTTCGGCGACTGGATGCTCTATGCCTTTCCAGCCGCGATTATAGCGATTCCCTGTGTGTGGCTGGCCGTGTATCTCGTGTTCCGTCCGGACCGGACCATGGAATTCCCTCCGATCGAAGAAGAACACGTCAAGAAGGTGCCGTTCTCCGCGGGCGAACTGAAGACACTGGCTGTCGTAGCGCTGGTCTTTGTGGGCTTCTTCACCAAGGGCTACTACCACACGTATGACTATTCGGTGATTGTCATCGGCGCCGCGATCCTGTTCTTGATGATGGGCCTGATGGACTGGAAGACAATGAACGAGAAAACGGAGTGGGCGGTAGCCTTCCTGGTGTTCGGCGGAGGAATCTCGCTGGGTCTGGCCATGGGCTACAGCGGAGCGGCCGAATGGCTGGCCAGCATCTTCTTCCCGTTCTTTGAAGGGAAGGGTCCCCTGGTCCTGTTCATCGGCGTAGGAGTCTTCGCGGCCATTCTCACCAACCTGATGGCGAACGTGGCCGCCGCAGCGCTGATCCTGCCGATCGCGCTCCCTCTGGCCGAAATGTCGGGCTTCAATCCGATCCCGATTGCGATGTCCTTGGGTATGTTCACTTCCTTTGCCTACCTGTTGGTCATCGGCTGTCCTCCGAACGTCGTGGCTTACAGCACCGGCTACTTCAAGGCCAGCCAAATGCTAAAAACCGGTTTGTTGGCACTCCCGGTGGGTTGCCTGGTACTGGCTTTGGTTGCGATGACCTGGTGGAAGATCATCGGCCTGATGTAACCATATCGGATCGACCGGAAATCGCTGCACTTGATAACGGGGGGCTGCCTAGGAGGCCGCCCCCCGTTATACACTCTTCCGAACGCTGGTGACTTTTTACAGGCTTCAAAAATTAAGTGGAAATATTGAATGTGAATAGTGTTTGCGCAAAACGTGTTGACAACTATTTGACCACATGGTAGGTTTGAAAAAAGAGGATGCAGACGCCGATTGTAGTGACAAGAACGGCGGCTGCCGAAAGTAATCTGAATTAAAGGCCGAATCGGACAACGATAGGTCGATGTTACTCCTAGCGGGGAGGACATCGGCCTTTTGTTTTCGGAAGGGGATGGTAGCGTGAATCCGTCGGAAATCACCAATCAGGAGATGCAACTGCTGGTCTTCATTCGTCAACTAGGGTGGGGAGAAATAAGGATTCGGGTTGAAAACGGGGGACCGGTTCTGATCTATGAGGCGATCAGGACTCTGAAGTTGGACGATGCCGGAACCGGCGGGGGGGCTAAGAAACGTCCTGCCTCTCAGGCTCCTGAACCATTACAGCGAGGGCCGGAAGTTCTGAAATGATTTGATGGGGCTGAATCGAACAACGATAGGCCGGGGTTTTCCGCCACAGTACGGAAAAATCCGGCCTTGTTATTTTATCTGGGACCGTACCGAAAGGCCTACGAGAGGGGTGAGAGTGTGCAGTTAACTCCGGAAAGAATGCTGACCATTATCCTCGAAGGTCAGGAAGAAGGGCTCAGTACAGAGGAAATATGCCAAAAATACGAGATCAAACGCCATGTCTACTATGCCTGGAAGAAGAAACTGTCCTGGGCCGGTTTGGAGCTTTTGGGCAAGCAGATGTCAATGCACGAACCCCTAATCGACAAGATCCAGAACCGGAGACAGACCAACATCATGTTACACCAAAAGGTCCGGCGTCTGGAAAAGGCAAAGGCGATGTGGGAGTTTAGGTGCAACTGGCTGTTGTCTCACCTTGATGCTATAGATGATCCCGGTTTTCAGAAGCATCTCAGCAAAATTCGGCAACAGTTACCGCTGCAAATGCTTCAAGACGAGGCCAGTGAACGCCAGGATAAGCTGAGATAA
The DNA here is from genome assembly GCA_019084485.1 of Desulforudis sp. Lineage (GTDB taxonomy): Bacteria > Bacillota > Desulfotomaculia > Desulfotomaculales > Desulforudaceae > SURF-60. The sequence goes on from JAHRFU010000010.1 coordinate 27,374, forward strand.
CAGAAAGGAGGAGAGGTATCCCCGTGATGGATAGGGTGTTGCCGTGGGCTAGAAAGCCCGGTTTCTTGATAACAACAAAGAAGGTACAGCAAACCCATTAGGAGTAGGAGGAGTGCTGAGTGGCCGAGGTTGAATTACAGGGTTCGGGGCCATCCCTACAAAAACGGCTGATGCTGATTTGTGTGTCGGTATTTGTCGGAATCGCGATTTTCATGCTTCCAACCCCCGCAGGGCTTTCTGAAACCGGTCATATGTATCTGGCGCTGCTGGCTGCGCTGCTAATTATGTTCCTCACCGAGCCGGTTCCCCTTCCGATCGTTATGGTCATTTCCGGTATTTCGCTGATTGTATTCGGGATTGGTGAAACAAGAGCGGTGTGGGCCGGTTACGCACACCCCGTGGTCTTTTTCGTTCTGGGCTGCCTGATGGTGGCCATTGTGGCCGAGTCGGTCGGTCTGACGGATCGATTGGGCCGGTTTATCCTGAGGTATACCGGCACCAACGTCATCCGGTTTTCTTTCATCTCTTGCTTGGGTCTGGGTGTTTCGTCTGCGTTCATGCACGACATTGCGGCCTGTGCGATCGGGATTATGGCTATGCTGCCCCTGATGAAGGCCGCCGGTATTAATGTCGGAAGCCGCACCGGTGCCTTCCTGATGATTTCCCTGCCGTTCTGTTGCTCTGCCGGGGGTATGGGCACCCTGGTCGGAGGCGGGCGGAACATGGTGTCCGCAGCCTTTCTACAGGATTTGACCGGGATCGAAATAACCTTTCTGGACTGGATGATCTATGCTTTCCCGGCAGAGCAACAGAACGGCAGGGAAATCATCAGGAAGGCACCGGTGCGGCTTCCGACATTAATACCGGCGGCCTTCATCAGGGGCAGCATAGCCATAATCCCGATCGCACAGGC
>JAHRFU010000091.1 GCA_019084485.1 Desulforudis sp.
AGCCTGACGGACGTCGCGCTCTTCGAGTAGCGGGTGGCGCACCCGGTGAGCGGACCTCGCGATTCTTCTTTCGACCTCGTGCAGCAGACGGTCATAGGGCCGCGCAGCCTGAACAGCAGTCTGGGCGCGTCCGGCCCTGGCGAGCGAGACGGCCTTCATCACCTGGGTAATCTGCCTGATGTTACGAATTCCCCGGATCCGGTTACGATACTCATGCCTGGCGGACACGCTCCCCCTCCTCCTCCTCCTATGCACCAATCCCCTGTTCGATCTTAAACTGAGCCAGCAGGTCTTCGATGATCCGGCGCAGCGTCTGTTCGTCACTGTCGGTAAGGTCGCCGCTTTCCCTGATTCTCTTCCCTAGGTCAGGATGTTCCAGCCTGATCACTTCACGCAAACGCGTTGCGAACCGGTCGACCAGTTCAACCGGAATTTCGTCCAGATAACCCTGGATCCCTGAATACAGTGAAACCACCATCTCATCCAGGCTCAGCGTACGGTACTGTTTTTGTTTCAGCAACTCCACCAGCCGGCTCCCCCGGGTTAGGCGGGCCCGTGTCCTCCGATCAAGGTCGGCACCGAACTGGGCGAACGCAGCCAACTCGCGGTAGCGGGCCAGATCAAGCCGTAACTGTCCTGCCACCCGACGCATCGCCTGGGACTGTGCACTCCCACCGACCCGCGATACCGAAAGGCCCACGCTGATGGCCGGGCGGACTCCAGCATAAAAGAGGTCGGACTGAAGGTAGATCTGGCCGTCCGTTATCGAAATGATATTTGTTGGAATATAGGCTGAGATGTCCCCTTGTTGAGTTTCAATAATTGGGAGGGCGGTAATGGAGCCTCCACCGTGGGTATGGTCAAGCTGCGCCGCGCGCTCTAGTAAGCGGGAATGCAGGTAGAAGATGTCCCCCGGAAAAGCTTCACGTCCCGGCACCCGTCGCAGTAGCAGGGATATCTCGCGGTAGGCGATGGCGTGTCGGCTGAGGTCGTCGTAGACGATTAGAACGTCGTGACCCTGCTCCATCAGTTCCTCGGCCACGGTCGTGGCCGCAAAAGGGGCAATGAATAGTAGCGCTGCCGGTTCCGCCGCAGTGGCGGCGATTACCACCGTATGCGCTAGGGCGTCCTCATCGCTAAGTCTCTGGATAACGCGGGCCACCGTTGAAGCCTTCTGGCCAATCGCCACATACACGCAGATAACACCCTGGTCACGCTGGTTGAGGATCGCATCCACCGCTATGGCGGTCTTTCCGGTTTGGCGATCCCCCAGGATCAGTTGCCTTTGCCCGCGCCCTATCGGAACCAACGCATCTACCGCCTTGATCCCCGTTTGCAACGGGCGGCCCACCGGTGCCCGTGCGGTCACCGCCGGGGCAAACTTCTCCACGGGACGGTATCGGTCTGTCTTTAGGGCTCCTCGTCCATCTAGCGGTATCCCGATCGGATTCACTACCCGCCCGATTAGTTCCGATCCCACCGGTACGGACACGATTCGCCCCGTCCGCCTTACAATGTCCCCCTCGCGGATCGGGTGGAACTCACCAAGGATTACGCAACCGGTCAGTTCCTCTTCCAAGTTGAGCGCCATGCCCATGACCCCATCCGGAAACTCAACCAGTTCGGCCAGCATCACCCGGCGCAAGCCATGCACCAAAGCCACCCCGTCTCCAACCCGGACCACGGTACCAACTTCGTCGACTTCCAACTGTACTTCGAACTGTTCAATCTCATGTCGGATCAGGGCACTGATTTCATCCAGTTTGAGGCTCGTAATCGGTCACCCTCCCCACTACCGTGAAGCAGTACCGGATAGACGTCGCTTCAGGCGCTGAAGGCCGCTCCGGACGGTGCCGTCCACCAGGTAGTCCCCCGCACGAAACCGGATTCCGCCGACCACTTCCGCCTTGACGTGAAACGTGACCTCCGGGCTCACCCCCCGCTTTTCCGTGAGCCCGGCCGCTAGTCGGGTGATCTCCGTCCGCAAGGCATCCGAGAGGGGAACAGCGGATACCACTTCCACCGCTTCACGACCTGCGTCCCGTCTAACCAGATCGGCGAACCGCGCCGCGATTAACCGAAGGTATTGCTCCCTCCGCCGCTTCACCAACACTTCCAGGAAACGCGTAGCCAGAGGGGACACTCTGCCCGCCACAATCCGGCTCAACAGGGCCATTTTCGCGCTGACCGGAAGACGAAGCCCTACCCAGAAGACCCGCAACTGATCCAGTTCATCCACTGCCCGGACGAACTCAGCCAGTTCACGCCCAATCTCCGCAGATCGACCCTGTTGCTTTGCGACCGCGAAAAGCGCCTGACTGTAGCCTTTGGCCACTGAAGGATCTAGCATTACTTCCTTCCTACTTCTCGAAGGGACTCCGCCACCAGCCGCTCGTGGTCTGCGTTATCGATAACCTTGCCGATCAACCTCTGTGTACCCAAGACGACCAACTCGGTCAGTTCCCCCCGGATATCCGCCTGCGTGTCAGCCCTTTCCTGCTCGATTTCCGCAATAGTCCTAGCCTTCAGTTCTCTGGCCGCGCCCTCCGCCTGGCTGAGAATCCCTTCCGCCCGCTCCCTCGCCTCAGACTCGGCGTGAGCCACGATCAGTCCGGCCTGTTCCCGGGCCTCCGCCAATATTTCTTCCCGGCGCTGCCGTAGCAAACCAGCTGCCTCCCGATCCCGTTCCGCGGCTTCCACCTGATCCGCCACCAGGCGTTTACGGTCATCCAACACCCTTAGCAATGGGCGGTAGGCAAAGATGCGTAGCAAAACCAGCAGAAGTAGAAAATGAAATACTTGTGCCACCACAGTGGCGTTAAAGCTCAGATCCGTAATACCACCTTCTTCGGTCTGGTGTTTGAACTCTACTGGATGTTGCCCAGCAACAAAAAAGCGATAACGATGGCGATCAAAGGCACAGTTTCAATGAGCCCTACTGAAATCAGCATCATCGTCAGGAGCCGCCCGCGCAACTCCGGTTGGCGGGCAATACCTTCAATGGTCTTGCCGGTGGCAATCCCGTTACCGATCGCTGCTCCTGCCGCTGCCAGACCGGCCGCGATGGCCATGCCCAATGCCGATGCTGCACTAAGTTCCACGGATAATCATCCTCGTCGCAAAGATTCTGGCTAGTGACTCTCGGTTACGGCCAGGGAGATGTACGCAATGCTTAGGATTGTAAACACAAACGCCTGGATTATGGAAATGAACAGGCCGAAACCCAGCCAGAGTACAGACGCCATGAATCCGCCGGCCAACTCAGCCACTCCGGTGATCAGTCCCAGCAGCGCTAAGATCATAATCTCCTTCCCCTTCATATTCCCGAACAACCTGATGGCCAGGGTCACAGGCTTAGCCACTTCCTCGATCAGCCTAATCGGGAGGAAAAAAGGATACGGCCGTAGAAAATCCTTGAGGTATTCTCCCCGGCGGTAGCGAATGCCCCACAGGTGCAACGTGACGAAGGTCACACCGGCGAAAGCAAAAGCCGTCTGATGGTCTGCGGTGGGCGCAAAAAGGGTCGGGACGATACCCAGCATGTTCATAACGGCAATGAAGATGAGAAAGGTCATTGCCAGAGACAGAACCATGTTGCCCTTTCGCTCTTCCATGGTGTCCTTAATCATGTCTCGAATGAAATCGATGATGATTTCGTAAGCAATCGCCGGACGCCCCGGGTAACGAACGTGTGCGGTTCTAACCGCCGCCGCCGACAATGCCAGTACAATAACCATCGCCACCCAGGTAAAGATGATGGTCCGCGGATTAAGGTCGATGGGGTAACCAAGCAGTTCCCCCAGCCGCCAGGGCCCCTCCGGTATGTTCCAGATATTCAGATCCTGTTGGACCCGCTCGATCAGTGGGACCTCGGGTGTCCGCCCGGCTTCAGGAATCAAGTGTGCAAGACCTCCCAACCCGAATCCTCATCACCACCGCATCATTGACATCTTCTCCCCGGATTTCCGGGATTATGCGGAGATGGCAGCAACTCGCCGGGCAGTCGGCCAATGGGCCAAAGCCCCAAAAAGGGATTGAGCCATGAATGTCCAACTATGTGAGTAGTCTGAGGGTTCTGCATAAGGAGGAGTGGTACAAATGCTTTCTGACTTGGTCCATCGGAACCGCAGTTACCGTCGGTTTTCCCAATCAACAAAGATTGAGGAAGCTACACTCCGAGAATTGGTCGACTTGGCCCGCCATACCGCCTCCGCCGCCAATCTCCAGCCTTTAAGATATATGCTGTCTTCGGACGCCGTACGGAACGCCCTCATTTTCGACTGTCTGACCTGGGCCGCCTATCTGAAAGACTGGAAGGGCCCGGTTGAAGGCGAAAGACCCTCCGCCTATATTGTGATTCTTGGTGACACCACTGTAAGTCGGAGCATTGACTGTGACCACGGTATCTCAGCCCAGACTATCCTGCTGGGAGCGGTGGAGCGCGGCCTGGGTGGCTGTATGCTGGCTGCGATTGACCGCGACCGATTACGGCAGACACTACGCATTCCAGACCGGTACCAGATACTTCTGGTCATCGCCCTGGGCGAACCCGCCGAAACGGTGGTTATCGATCCGGTCGGCGACAATCGCAGCATCAAGTACTGGCGGGATCACCAGGGGATACACCACGTACCGAAACGCAGCCTAGATGAAATCATCCTGGGAAAGCCAATAGCCAGTCGCATACGCACAGTGTCAAGTCTGTGCCAGTGAGGGGTGCCAGTGAAGGGTCGGGGCTTTAGTTCTTTAAGTATTTTCGTACCCTAACACTTGAGCGCCGCAATCTTGCGGCGCTCATCGAGGGGTCGGCTCATTGAGGGGTTGAGACTTTACTTATTTCAGGAACTTTTACTCCATCTGCTCACAATGTTGGTCAGGCCACACCCGTATTAAGGAGCTTGTGGTCTTCCTCAGGAAGGAGCAGGCGGGGTGTGACCCCCGCTTCAAATAACAGCCGCCAGAAGCCCTTGTTCCGTCCGGCAAAGTGGTGCCCCACCTGTGCCGCCCTCTCCCCGGGGTTGTAACCCACAAATACAATCCTCAAATCATCGCCCAAAATGTCCGGAATGATGCTCACATTCCTCCTTAAGATGCCCTGTTTACCGGTACCGTCGATGGGTCTCCGGTTTTCGGCGGCGGCGGGGTCTTAAAGAAACGCTCGTTTGCCCATTTGGACCACTTCGGGGCTTTGTTAAACATGAGTAACCCGACCAGTGCCGTAAAAAGGATATAAATACCGCTAAAGGTCCGCCAAGCCGGGGCGGCCAACGCCGCGATAATTGCCGAAAACTCTCCCCTCTGAACCAGTGACAGTCCCGCCCGCAAGGAAGCTCTGGGCGAGAGGCCGTACATCCGTCCGCCATAGAAGCCTACCAGTACCTTACCGGCGATAGACCAGAGCACCAGCGCCACCAGTAACCCCGCCATTGGAATACCCTGGCCGAAAGTAATGGTGGTACCAAACCAGAAGAAGAAGAAAGGCAAGGTTATGTCCCGCACTGGGAGGATCAGGTGATCCAGTTCCTTGGAACGGCCGGTCTCTGACAGCATCACCCCGGCTAGGAACGCCCCCAGCACCTCAGACAGCCCCAGAGCCATGGCCAGACCAGCATACCCCAACGCAATGCCGACGGCCAACAGAGGCATCAAGTCGGTCTCCATGTGCTTCTCCATGAACTCGCCAAGCTTACGGAATCCGAAGTATCCGATCAGGATCGCCCCAGCGGTGATCAGCAAAATCTTGGCAAACAGGATGACCAGACTTTGTGTCGTGACGTCCCCGCCGGAATGCAGCCCGGCCAGGAACGAGACCAGGATCGGCGCAACCAGGTCCTCAAATATCAGAAGCGCGAGAATGAATTCTGCTTCGGGGCTCGCCAGCCTCTTCTTCTCTTCGAGCATCTTAAGCGTGATCGAAGAACTGCTAGCATAAACCACCGCGCCGATCAGGAGCGCCATCGCAAAGCTAAGACCGAAGATAAGGGCAATCAGCAGGCCTACCCCCAGGTTCAGGACAATATCCAGAAGGCCTGCGGGCCAAACTCTTTTCGAAATCTCCATCATCCGCCGGAGGGGAAATTCCAGACCGAGCAGAAAAAACAGCAGGACAATCCCGATTTCGGCAACGGTGTGGAGTGTCTTGCCATCGCCGTTCATCAGGGTGCTTAACAGGATCCCGATGATGATGAACGCGAGCACCGACGGTAACCTGAGCCTCCGGCAAGCATAACCCACGATGAAGAACAGGCACAGCATTATCCCTGCAACTAAGAGGAACGGTGTCTGTTCCAGCATCCTAACTCTCCTGTTCCTTACACAACGACTTGAGAGACTTGATCTGATCCCTCTTGCCGATGGCCATCAGGACGTCTCCCGGAAGAACCACTTCGTGCACGTCCGGACTGCCGATGACCTCCTCCTTGCGTTTAATACCGATTACGGTAACCCCGGTGGTCTTCCTGATCTGAGCCTCCTTGATACTCTTGTGCGCTAACGGTGATCTGGTGCAAACCTCAATCCACTCCACTCGAATGGTGTTGACCAGAAGCTCCGCTCGCTCATCGCTAACCGGTTGGTAGTCGGCTCCGAGCAAGATGGCACCGACATTCCGCGCCTCTTCATCATTCAATTCAAAGGTTAGAATGGGCTCATCATCATCCGCATCAGCCATAAAATATATCTCACGACGGCCACTGTGATGAATGATGATCACAAACAACAGACCGTCAGACGAGTGCATAGTGTACTTCTTCCCGATACCTGGTAGATCGACACTCTTAATCTTCATGCTCTCTTCCCCTCTCGCTCCGTAATCTGGCCTGAAGGCGCCCAGCGCCGAGAACCTGAGCGACCCCTTCGCGGTAAACGCCCCTGACATGGACTATACCATAGACCGCACCGCCGGATAAAGGCGTACAGCTGTATGAAAGCCTGCTAGAACAGACATAATACCCACGAAAATAACTTCCTGGAGGTATGTATCATGCGCTTTGGTATGCACGAGGCTCTGGACCTGCACGAGGTTCTGAGCGACAAGGTCTGCGCCATCGACCACTTTGCACTCTATGAATCGCAGTGTCAGGATCAGGAACTCAAGTCTCTGATTCACCGGCAGGTTTCCAGAATGGCTCAGGACTACAATACTCTGGTGAATATGGCCCGCGGCCGGGGTGTCGAGCCGCGCAACGTTCCCCAGCGTGTGGAGCACCCTGACGTCCATTACGGCATGACTGCCGGTCAGCCGACTCATCCGCACCTGCACGCGAAACGCCTCTCCGACCAGGCAATTGCTCAGGGCGTGCTCCTCCATCATAAGTGTGGTGCCAGCCACTCCACATTGGCGGCCCTTGAGTCTGCAGACCCGGATCTTAGGCAGATGATGACGAACTGCTCGGTAACTGCAATTAATATGGCCTATGAAATCTTCCAGTACATGAATGCCAAGGGTCACTACCAGGTTCCACAGATGGACCAGCGTACCATGAGCCAGATGGGTCAATCATACCAGCCCGTCAACCTCACCGGTACCCACGCCGGTGCCGGAATGGGTACTGGGATGGGTGCCGGAACTGCTCATCCAACCAGCAACATCGGCCGTACCGGTAACGTCCAATTTGGAGGCCAGTACGCCGGCAATCCCACGACCGATTATGCGTTAGGAAACCCTGCCGAGCACGTATCTCCTGAAAACTTCAAAATGTAAAGTTCACCGTACACCTGACAGCCAAGGGGAGTAGCTAAGCGTTACTCCCCTTTTACGTTGCTCTTACTATTTTCAACTACCCTATTTTTGTCTCTTTTCCTTCCACATAGACCCTTTAATTCCCTCTTGGTCAGCAGGAACACCTTAACTTGCTTGCCCGGACGGGGTATGATATCCATATAAAGTGAGCTCACCGGCTGGAATTAACTGCCGGGTTTAGTTGAAGAAAAGGAATTGAGACTGTGATCCGGGTTGGTAACATACAGCTTTCCCTGGCCGAAGACTCCCCAGCGGCACTCGAGCGGGCACTACTCTACAGGCTGAAGGTGAGTCAGGGTGACTTGCTGGAATACAATATCTTCCGGCAGTCAATCGACGCCCGCAACAAGAGCGCCATTCGGTTCGTTTACACGGTGGATGTCCGAGTGCAGAATGAGTCCCGCGTACTGCGTAGCTTGCGTGACCGCGATATCGCGATCACTCCCGCCGAGACCTACCAGGAGCCTGAGACGGGCAGTGTACCTCTGGACGAACGTCCGGTGATCGTGGGCACTGGTCCGGCCGGTTTGTTTGGCGGACTGATTCTGGCACAGCTTGGTTTCCGTCCCATCCTGCTCGAACGTGGTGACGATGTGGACCGCCGGACTGCCCAGGTAACCCGCTTCTGGCGTAGCAGTGAACTAGATGCCGACAGCAACGTACAGTTCGGAGAAGGGGGTGCCGGTACCTTTTCGGATGGAAAGCTGACCACCCTGATCCGCGACCCTCGCTGCCGTAAGGTCCTGGATGAGTTGGTCGCCGCCGGTGCCCCTCCGGAAATCGTCTATTCCTTTCGACCCCATCTGGGTACCGATAAACTGCGTAGCATAGTAAAGAACCTGCGTCAACGGATTATCCACTCGGGTGGCGAAATTAGGTTCCGTAACAAGGTAACCGATCTCATTGTCAGATCCGGACGAGTGTGCGGACTGGTCATAAACGACAGTGAGCACATCCCCTGTCGGGTCGTGCTGCTGGCCCCGGGACACAGCGCCCGGGACACCTTTGCAATGCTGTTGTCGAGAGGGGTGTTAATGTGGCCCAAACCCTTTTCCATCGGGGTTCGGATTGAGCACCCGCAGGATCTGGTAAACCGCGCTCAATATGGTGGAAACGCCAGTCACCCCCGGCTGGGGGTCGCCGACTACAAGCTCGCCTATCATTCACCTGGTGGTCGTTCGGCTTATACCTTCTGCATGTGCCCCGGTGGGGTTGTGATTGCCGCCGCTTCAGAACCGGGACATCTGGTTACCAACGGGATGAGTGCTTACGCCCGTGACGGTCAGAATGCGAACAGTGCCTTCCTGGTGGGTGTCACCCCCCAAGATTTTGAGAGTGACCATCCACTGGCCGGTATTGAGTTCCAGCGTCGATGGGAGAGTCTCGCCTTTCGTGTCGGCGGAGGTGATTATCAGGCACCGGTGCAGCTTTTGGCCGATTTCCTTAACGATCAGGCTGGAACCGGGCCAGGTGCCGTACCGGCCACCTACAGACCCGGGGTTAGGCCTGCTGAGTTGAAGAAGTGTTTACCACTACACGTCGTTATGATGCTCCGGGAAGCGGTACCGCAGTTGGACCACAAACTAAGGGGCTTTGCCTTGCCCGAGGCCATTCTAACCGGTGTGGAAACCAGGAGTTCCTCGCCCGTTCGTTTAGAACGTGACGAGTCATTTCAGTCCAACATTCGGGGGCTGTACCCGGCTGGGGAAGGTCCGGGATACGCCGGGGGAATAGTCTCCTCAGCCGTGGACGGGATCAAGGTCGCCGAAGCGATTACCGGCCGCTACAAACCTTTGTAGAAAGGAGTCTGCATCCAATGTCGGAAACACCATCACTACAAGTAGCCATTATCGGTGGAGGCGCGGCCGGACTGATGGCCGCCATCGCCGCACGGCGGGCCGGTGCCGAGGTTACGATTCTGGAAAAGAATCAGAGGGTCGGGAGAAAGCTCCTGGCCACCGGGAACGGTCGCTGCAACCTGACCAACACTGATCTGGAAATCTCCCGTTTTCACGGGCAAAACCCGAAGTTTGTCCACAGTGCCCTCGCCCGCTTCGATCAGTACCAAACCATTACCTTCTTCGAGCAGCTCGGAGTAGCCCACAAGGTTGAAGCCGGAGGCAAGGTGTTCCCTGTTTCCAACCAGGCATCGAGTGTATTGGACGTCATGCGCTATGAATTGGACGAAATCGGGGTGGCCACAGTCCTGGAGTTCGAGGTCGATGCGATTGCCCACCAAGGAAAGGGCTTCACCATCCGGGCCGCGGACGGACGTGAGCACCAGGCCGACCGGGTCATCGTGGCTACCGGAGGTAAAGCCGCACCTCAACTCGGCTCCAACGGGAGCGGGTATCGGCTCGCAGAGCAATTCGGGCACCGAGTGATAGAGCCTTTTCCGGCCCTGGTGCAGCTGCGCCTCAACCACACTGTCTTTAAACACCTGCGGGGCATCAAGTTTGAGGGGGCCGTAGAGGTTCTGGTCAATAAGCAGACGATTGACCGTGCAACGGGGGAAATCCTCTTCACCGACTACGGTGTTTCGGGTCCGCCCATATTTGACGTCAGCCGCACGGCCGGTGCCCTTCTACAGAAGCGAAAGCCTGTCTGGCTGAAGCTGGTGCTGGTTGCAGATGTTTCCCGGGAGGCGCTGGATCAGCTACTGCTTAAGCGCTTCTCGGATCGTCCTCGAAAAACCCTGGCCTTCAGCTTTGTCGGCTTTCTAAGCAAGCGCCTCGCTCCCGTAGTGTTGAAAGAAGCGGGCATTGAGGATCCGGAGCGGCCGGTCTCATCCCTCACCGCCCAGGAGCGCCAGCGGATCGTCGATGTCCTTCAGGATTGGCGTTTCGAAGTGGTCGGTACCAACTCCTGGACTGCCGCCCAGGTCACCGCAGGGGGCGTTGAAGTGCGAGATTTGGATCCCCGCACTCTAGAATCCCGGCTGGTACCGGGCCTCTATTTCGCAGGTGAGGTCGTGGATGTAGACGGCGACTGTGGTGGTTTCAACCTGCAGTGGGCCTGGTCCTCGGGTTGGGTGGCTGGCCGGAGTGCCGCCGACGTTGGGTAACCCTTCGGTCATCCTGTTTCATTGAGCTGTTTACCGGAAAATAAAACAGCACCGAAGAATATTCCTCGCCGCTGTTTGCAATGATCAGTTTGCTCGACTTGGGTCTTAAGGAACTATCCTCCGGGCCCCAAGATAACGCGATGAATAGTACGAATCACCCATCGCTGTATAGATCACCCCGCCGCTCCGCGGGGAACTGGAATGGATGAACTGGTTGTTGCCAACATAGATGCCCACGTGACTCGCACCAGGAGCATAAGTAGTAAAGAAAACCAGATCGCCCGGGCGCAGGTCACCCCTTTCAACCGTTGTACCCACTCTATACTGGGCATCGGATGCTCTGGGGAGGGTTATCCCGAAATGATCGAAAACGTGACTCGCAAACCCGGAACAATCAAAGCCTGCAGCAGTCGTGCCACCCATGCGGTAGGGTGTTCCAAGCAAAGTGCGCGCGTAACTCAAGATGTTCTGGACTCTGTCTCCGGAACGGCTAACCTCCGTTCCCAAAGTACTTAAATCCGAACGAATGCTGTTGGTCACACTGTTTGGTAGGAGTAGTCTTTGTCCGATGATCAGCATGTCTCCAGGGAGTCCGTTAACCAATTTAATGCCATTCACGGTAACCCCATATCGGGCTGCAATGGACCAAAGGGTATCACCGGCGCATACGATGTACTCCAACTGCAGAGCCTCGGGGTTGCCCGGGGACGTGGATTCTACTTCGGGAGACGACGCTGACCTAGCGAGAATCAAAGCTCCCCCTACAGGAGTTGTCTGAGCCGGTAGCGAAATCAGCAACTTTTGGCCCACAGAGAGCCTATCCGAACCCAGGCCGCTGGCCTGCATAATGGCATTAACCGTGGAATTATGCGCGCGGGCAATGTTCCAAAGATTGTCTCCGGATTTCACTACGTACGGCTTAGTGGTCTGGACTGCCTCGGCAACCATCGCTCCGCAAGAAACGAGGACACCCAGTGCCAAAACACAGCAAATAACTACAGCTAAACCAAACCGGTAACTAATAGAGGATAATCCAGGGCGCTTACTGACAAATACCAATAAATTACACCACCCTCTCTATCACCCTATTCGCTTTCGCCATACTTTGCCAAAATCCTGCCTGCCAGGAAAAAATACTGCATAACTTGTCCGATACCGGCGAACTCTGGAATTGACGTATCGCGGAAAAGGTGTTTCCATATAGAAACAATGTCATAATCCGATTAATTGCGAGCGGGGTGTTCACGTGGCGATGGAGGTAGAAGTCGTAGGAGACATACCACCCAATCGTTTCGGCCGACCGGGGTGACCTCCTGAGGGATGCACGTCCGTGAGGCGGGCGGTCGCACATGAGTATAAGCTTCTGGAGGGAGTACTGGGCTGGTACTTTGGACCTTCCATCAGCCTCTCCTACCACTACAAGCCTGAACTGCAGGACAAACAGCTTCCTGTGGTCCTGATCGATGGAGTGGTCTTCGCGGAAGGAAGAATCCCTGTGAATGAGGTAGCCGACTACATTGAATCGACGGGGGTCACCCGGTTGGACGGGCGGTAGTATCCGGCAATCTCCAAGACCATTCGCCAATGCGGCTCTGAGACAGGCACTACGGACAACCGCGGGAGGTGCACCAGCTCCCATCCCCCAAAACGTTCATCGGCTTTGATTTCCTTAAGGGTTACCGGTCTGGTTAGTCTTTCCCCGGCGCGTACTTCAATAACGAGACGGCGGGGGTTGTTTTGTTCCGGATCCGGAAAGGGATCGCTTACTACCTCCCCGGTACCGACAATGGCTCTTTCCTTGCCAGTATGGTAAAAGAAAAAATGATCTCCCCGACGCATTCCGGACATGTTCTTCAAGGCCTTAAAGTTTTTCACCCCATCCCAGAGATCCTGTTCCTGGGCTTTGAGATCATCGAAGCTGTAATCGTCGGGCTCACTCTTAAGCAACCAGTACCCCACAATGTTTACCTCTTTTTAGATAGTCTTCTTACAACAGGCTCCGCAGCTGCCGGAAGAGCGGTTCCCGCCGTCTGAAGGTGGTAACGTAATTGAATCCTGCTTGTGTCAGAATCTCGTAGCCCCGCCTTAACTGAAGGCCCACCTGTTCCACACAGTGGGCATCTGAACCCACAGTGATCACCTCACCCCCCAGTCGGCGGTATAGTCTTACCATCTCCGGTTCCGGGAGGGTGTATCCCGCCCCCGAGCGGTAGCCGGACATATTTACCTCGATACCCCTTCCAGTTTCAATCAAGACCCGAAAGGTGTCCTCGATAATGTCTTGATAGTCGGCCCAGTTGACGTCTTGTCGCTTACAGTTTATAAAATGGAGATACCGCTTGAAGAGATCCAAGTGCCCCAGCACATTAAAACCACTGTATTCACGAACACATTGGTTGACCGCCTCCAGGTAACCTCGTGCCGCATCATCCAGCGACCGCCCCTCGAAATACTCCCCGTTGTCCAGGTCCTGGGCACCAACGATATGCACCGACCCGATCAGAAAGTCAAAGGGGTAGCTATTGGTGAACGCTTCATTCCGGGCATGGCTGTTCAGATGCAGTCCCAACTCGGCACCACGGATTACCGTCAGCTCGCCCCCGAACAAGCTCTCACAGCGAACAATCTCGCGTTCATAAGTTTCCTGATCGAATTCCCAGTTGAGAGTGCTCCCCGGATAAACATAGTCCACATGGTCGGTAAAAGCGATTTCATTAATAGTCAGACGTACTGCTCTGGCACAGGCTTCGGTCATAGACATTTTCCCATCTGCGGAAAACAGGGAGTGGACGTGGTAATCAAACATGCACAACCGATCCTTTCCAACGCTGGACTTGCTCCCCCCTATTCTACCTCATTCTGCACCCTCGATCGACCACATCCTGATGGGTTAAGCAAACCCTGCCTGGTGATTTGCGGAAGAATGGAACATTACCTTATTAGGGAACCATAAGCGCAGATCGTCAGGGGAGGTAATTACGTTGGAAACGGAGAAATTGCGGGTCGTCATCATCGGCGGCGTCGCTACGGGTCCGAAGGCAGCAGCGCGGGCCAGGCGGATGGCACCCGAAGCAGAGATTGTCCTGGTGGACAGCGGAAGCATCCTATCATACGGCGCCTGTGGGATGCCCTTTTACTTGGAAGGCCATGTGAAGGACCTTAAACAGTTGTTACGTACAGCTTATGGTGTGACACGCGATGAACAGTTCTTCCTGCGCGAGAAGGGCATAAACGTCCTGACGCGAACCAAGGCCACTAATATCGACCGGGAACGAAAGACTGTATCGCTTTCCAACCTCGACACCGGGCAAGATTCCGTGATCTCCTATGACAAACTGGTACTTGCCACGGGTGCCCGTCCCACGACCCCTCCTGTTGAAGGCATTGACTTGATGGGAGTCTACCGCCTGCACCATCCGGATGACGCCTGCAAGATCATGGACAACATGGAGCATTTTAAGGAAATGGTGGTTATCGGCGGCGGGTTTATCGGCCTCGAGGTAGCCAGTGCCTTCAGCAACCGGCGTCTTTTCGTGTCGCTCATCGAACTGCATAATCAGATCCTGCCCGGTGTTTTAGATCCTGATTTGGAAGCCATTCTGCGGAAGCATCTGGAGAACCGGGGTATGGAATTCTATCTAGGCCGGAAGGTGCTCCGCTTTGAGGGAGATGCCGAAGGAAACCTAGCCCGGATTATTACTGATCGAGACAGCATCGACGCTAATGCCGTAATTATGGCCGTGGGTGTTCGCCCTAATGTTGATCTGGCCCGGAAAGCGGGACTGGAGATCGGTTCCACGGGTGCCATTGCGGTCAATGAGTACCTACAGACCAGTGACCCTGACGTCTATGCCGCCGGTGACTGTGCGGAAACAACACATGTCCTGACCGGAAGACGTGTCTACCTGCCGCTGGCTTCCACCGCGAACCGCCAGGGGCGAGTAGCTGGAGACAATGTAACCGGACGACGTACCCGTTTTAAGGGCGTGATGGGTACCGCCGTATTACAGATCATGGACTGGAACGTCGGGCGAACCGGGATCGGTGACTCCGAGGCCCGTGCCTTGGGCTACGACGTTTTGACCACTGTGACGCCAGCACACGATCGAAGCCATTTCCACCCCGATCACAGTCTGGTGATACTGAAGATCATTATGGATAACAAGTCGCGTAAGGTGCTCGGTGTTCAGGCCATTGGACCCGGAAACGTCGACAAGCGCATCGATGTGGCGGCGTCCGCGTTGCATTTTGGTGCCGGCATCGATGACCTGAGCGAACTCGATCTGGGATATGCCCCTCCCTACAATACAGTCATCGACCCCCTACAGCACACCGCCAATGCCATGCGCAACAAGGCGGACGGACTGTCCCACGCCATCACCGCACAACATCTAAAGGAAAGACTTGAAAGAGGGGAGGAACTGATCATCCTCGACGTCCGGACCGAGCGTGAGTTTAAGTTTAAGAAATTTGTGGGCGGCTCGATGACGATCCCCTTGACCCTTTCCGATCTGCGCGGGAAACTCCAGGAACTCCCGCGTGATAAACCGGTTATTGTCCTCTGCGAATCAGGCGTGCGAAGTTACGAGGCCATGCGCACCTTGAAGGGTGCGGGCTTCGAAAACGTGGAGTATCTGGAAGGCGGCCTTCAGGCTTGGCCATATGGACCTTCCGGCCTGATGTCCTAAAACAACCATGCGTCCTCGCAGAGCCGTGTCTTCGCAGAGGTTTGAGTGCCTTCTGTAGTGTACCTGTTCTTTGCACTACCCAGGCCTTCTTCGCAAACCGAACAGCCGTCTGCAAGCAGTCGACCAAAACTGCTCGGTACCTGTATGTGTTATAGTGCCGCTCCAAGAATTGTCATAGTGTGACTATTTATCCCCTAAGAGGAACTCCGTCCATGTAAGAGAATTCTACCACAGGAATACTGTGTTAATTCGGAAACTGGGGGGAGCGGTTTCTAGTTGTGCACGCTTTTACGCCTGCTTTACGTTTGGGTAATCGTGCTGATTACTCTGGGCGCTGGAATGCTTCCAGCCGAGGCCCAGCTGGTGAACAGCGACCTGAAGGTCTTCCTCACCCCTGGCCAGACCACGGCCGAAATTAACGGAACCCCCGTCGACCTCGACGTCCCTGCGGTGATTGAGGAAGGGTACACCCTCGTTCCCCTGCGCTTCGTGGCTGAAGCCCTGCAGGCCGTTGTGCAGTGGAACGGCGAGAACCGGTCAATTCTCGTGCAATCCCTCGATCATCACGTGTTTCTGCAGGTAGGTAACCCAAAGGCTACCGTGAACGGTGCCAGCGTCGAACTAGCCCTGGAGCCCCAGCTTCGCCAGAACAGGGCGATGGTCCCACTGCGTTTCGTAAGCCAGGCCCTAGAAGCAGATGTCCATTTTCAACCGGACACAAAACTGATTAGTATAACCAGATCAATAAGGCTGCCGGTGGCTGACTTTACTTTTGTGGAAAAGGCTATTCCTCCGCAGGGAAGTCCCCATGTTGTCGAGCGCAGTTCCCATCCCCGGGGACTGGCGATTGTGGACCGTGAATGGACAGGGCTGTACGACCGCTATCCTGAACCTGGCACCTATGACATTACCCTACGGGTCAAGGATGAGCAAGGGAATTGGAGCCTTCCGGTTACCCGTACGCTTGTGGTGAAGCATCCACCAGTGGCCGGGTTTCGTACGGAGAAGTCCTCTTACCGAAGCGGTGAACCGCTCGTTTACATAAACGAGAGTTATGATCCCGACGGTAAGCCGCTGACCCTGAAGTGGGAGGCCCAGCCCGCCTACTTTGAACCGGGAAACAAGACGGTCCGGCTTACGGTCACCGACTTGTACGGGTTAACGTCCACCGCCTCAGCAACGGTCGAGATTATCGACGATATTTACTATACCAAGGAACAGTTTTACCTGATCTATGGGAAGGTCGGGGCGGTTGTGCCGTACGAGAAGAAGGTTCTCGATTTCCCCGTGCTTACGCCGCAGGTCACCGAGTCGAACCGAACACTGCTGCGCGTAAACAGCCCTGAGGAAATCAAGGAAGAAGGCATTCTCTACCGGGACAACGTTTCGGGGCCGATCCGGGTGATGGTCCATCACCTGAACCGCTCTCCATGGCCAATCAGAATCCATGCGCTGGCCCATAATCCCTCGTCTTCTCCGATTACCGTACGTATCACCCGCCAGGGGCTCGGCGGCCCGTCGGCGGATATTCTCCATCTGGGTCGGGTACACCTAACAAAATTCTTCAGTATCCAGTCCGAGCAGGTGATCACCGTCCCGGCGGGCAAAACGATTAATCTCCTCTCAAGCCTCAGCGCCGCTCAGATGGCCCCGAACGCCTGTCTCTCCGGAATGTGGGACCTTGAGGTGTCGGCGCCGCTTGCCTTTACTTTTGCCGCCCTGAAGGCGGAAGACGATCCTCTTGAACACGTCGACCGCTTACCCGTACTGCCCGCGGACGGTATGCACATCCGGGGGACCTTCCCTGTCGCCGACCGCGAGCTTCTTTTCGATGTGCTCCCGGCCGGCGAACGCGGCAGGATCGTCCTGGCGGACAGCCAACTCGACCCCCCGGAAACCGGAATTGACGCTATGACCGGCCAACCCGTTCAGAACCTCGGCAACTACGGGGTGGTTTACACCTTGGTCTTATCCCGCCTGCCCGATGACACCGCCATATTGCTTAACCCGCGCGGCGGGAATTTCTGCGGCGCCGTCCGGATCGGTCAGCAGGTGGTTCAGGTTCCGACAAGCGGCTACGCCCCGCCGCAGCGGCATGCCGTCGTTCTCTACAGGAATGAAGACGGGCCGCACCGTATCACGGTGGATTTCAGCCCGCCTTCCGGGAGTTATCTCCCGGTCAATATCCTGCTTTTACCGATTCCCGAGTCCAAAGGGGAACCGGGGCCCCTGATTCCGAGTTAAAGCCTTGCTACCCACCTATCCATAGATCTTACCAATATAACCTCCTGAACGATTCTGCCTGCCGGAACGGCACGGACTAACATAGAATCGGTCGGGGAAGATACTAGCAACACCCCAAAAGAATGGAGCAGGCATGGACCATATCGAACTGATCGCCACTGCACCCTTCGGGCTGGAAGCGGTGGTTGCGCGGGAAGTAAAGCAACTTGGTTACGAGGATGTGACCGTGGAGAACGGGAGGCTCACCTTTATAGCAGACCTCTCGGCCATCTGCCGGACTAACCTCTGGCTGCGCACGGCTGATCGGGTGTTGGTAAAAATGGGCTCTTTTACGGCTCTGACCTTTGATGAACTCTTTGAGCAGACCAAGGCCCTGCCCTGGGACGAATGGATCCCGGTCGACGCCGAGTTTCCGGTTCAGGGTAAATCCGTTAAATCCCGGCTTTTCAGTGTGCCGGACTGTCAGGCAATCGTAAAGAAAGCTGTGGTTGAAAAGCTGAAGCAGCGGTACCACCAGGAGTGGTTCGCAGAAACCGGACCGCGTTACAACATCGAGGTTGCCTTGCTTAAAGACGAGGCCACCCTGACTATAGACACCAGCGGTGCGGGCCTGCACAAACGCGGTTACCGTAAACTGGGGAGTACCGCCCCGCTCAAGGAAACCCTGGCCGCAGCCCTGGTATTGCTCAGCTACTGGCGGCCCGAACGGCCGCTAATCGATCCCCTTTGTGGTTCCGGCACCATACCCATTGAAGCCGCCTTGATCGGATTGAATATCGCCCCCGGCCTCGGCCGTGAGTTCGCCGCCGAGAAATGGCCGGTCATACCGGCTTCACTGTGGAAAGAAGCCCGGGTCGAGGCTCGCCACCTCATATCCCACGATCGCGAACTGGAAATCACCGGATCGGACAATGACAGCGAAGTGTTAAGCCTCGCCCGACACCACGCCGAACAGGCCGGTGTGGACGACCAAGTTTTGTTCCGTCACCGCTCTCTAGCGAACTATAGTTCCGCCTACCCGTACGGATGTGTGATCACCAATCCTCCGTACGGTGAACGCCTCGGTGAATCAGGTGCCGTGGAAAACCTCTACCGCGAGATGGGCAGAGTGTTTCAAGCGTTCGGCACGTGGTCATTCTATATCCTCACCGCCTATCCCGGGTTCGAGCGCCTTTTTGGCCGGCCAGCAGACAGGAAGCGTAAGCTCTATAACGGACGTATCGAGTGCCACTACTACCAGTTTTTTGGGCCGCGGCCGCCCCGGGACCTGCCTGTCGACATCCGTCAAGCAGAATGAGGTAGATAAATAAGATCCTAGGCTTAAGGAAGAGGCGTTGATGCCAGGCTTCTCGTAATCCTGTTTGAATAGGGCTTATGTGAGCCTTCAGCGGCCTATCTTTTGGCCGAACGGCCAAGGTATGCGGTATGGAGGCTCCCGCTTGCAGCCACCTCTTCCGGAGTACCGCTGAACGATACTCGGCCCGGTTCCATAATCAATACCCGGTCTCCGACTCGTAGGGCAGCCCTTGCGTTCTGCTCCACTAGGACAATGGTATGCCCCTGCATCTTCAGTTTGCGCACCGTCTGCATAATCTCCCTGACCACCAAGGGAGCCAATCCAATTGATGGTTCATCCATAAGCAACAAACGTGGCTTGGCCATTAGAGCGCGACCGATGGCCACCATCTGTTGCAACCCACCGCTAAGCGTGTGCGCAGGTTGATTTAGTTTTTCGGACAATGCTGGAAACAAGCTCAGGACTCCCGCCAAGTCATCCGGAAGAACGGCTTTTTCGCGGCGGTAACGGTGAAACGCCCCGAGCATGAGGTTGTCTCGGACACTCAGCGCAGGGAACAACTGGCGATCCTCTGGAACCATGCTGATCCCCATTCCTACGATCCTTTCCGGAGGCTGGCCGACAAGATCGTCTAGGTCAAAACGGATTTCCCCTCCTGTTGGCGGGTAGAGGCCGGCAATACTACCGAGCAAGGTACTCTTCCCAACCCCGTTTGCCCCGAGGATTACCACCACCTCGCCGACTTCGACATCGAAGGAGACACTATTCAACGCCTGAATATGCCCACGGAGTACCGAAAGGTTGCGGACACTCAGCACACCTCATCATCCTCCTTCCCGAGGTAAGCAGCGATAACCTCGGGGTCTTGCTGCACTTCCGAAGGTGACCCGCCGGCGATAACGGTGCCGAAGTTCAGTACCACGATCTGGTCGGCAACACCCATGACTGTATCCATGTCATGCTCAACCAAGATCAAGGTCAGTCCCCGTTCAGCCAACGAACGCAGGAAGGCGGCCAGATCCGCGGATTCAGCGTGGTTGAGCCCTGCCGCCGGTTCATCAAGCAGGAGAACCTGCGGTTCGCCGGCCAGGGCTCGGGCTATCTCAAGGAGACGCTGTTGTCCGAAGGTCAAGCTCTTCGCAGGCCAGTCGGCCTTACCCTTCAGACCGACCTGGGCAAGAAGGCCCAATGCCTTGTTGTAGAGTTCCTGGTCCTTTTTCATCATACCCGGACGACGGAACAAACACCGCAAAAAACTGGCCCTGTTCCGCGGCCAAGCACCCACCATAACGTTCTCCGCTACGCTAAGAGTTGTGAACAACTCCAGATGTTGGAAGGTGCGACTGATACCGAGAGCTGCAACTTCAAACGTTCTTAGCCCGTCAATACGCTTGTTGGCCAGGAGGATCTCTCCCTGGTCGGCCTGCAGGACTCCGGTAATCAGGTTGAAAACCGTGGTTTTTCCGGCACCGTTCGGACCGATCAGGGCCAGTATCTGCCCCGGCTGCGCCACAAAACCAACTCCGCACAAGGCCGTAAGACCGCCAAACTGCTTGGTAAGCCCGTTTACCCTGAGCATTTTTCCTCCTTAACCGCCACCCCGGACATCCCCGACGGTCTGCCCGGAGCAAGAATCCCCTGCGGCCGTAGCAGCATTATCAGCACAAAAATAATACCAAAGAACACAATCTCGAATTCGCCGCCGACCTTGGGCAAGAGTATCGGCACGCCCCAGCGCAGGAACTCCGCCAACCCCACAATTATCGCCGACCCAAGCACCGGCCCCCAAAGGGTGCCGAGCCCTCCGACCACGGCCATCAGCACAAATTCGATGGAAGCGGTAAAGCCGAAAGGCGAGGGGCCGACAAAGGTCACCCAAAATGCGTAAAGACCTCCGGCCAGACCGGCCAGAAAGGCGCTGAAAACAAAGGCCTGGAGCTTAAGCAAGGCAGTGTCGATACCGGCCGACTGCGCAGCCTGTTCGCTGGCATGAATGGCCTTAAAGGCTCGACCGATCGGTGAGCCGGTCAGGTTGGCAACGGCCAGAATAACCAGACCCAGAACCCCCCATACCACGTAGTAGTATGAACGATCGTTATCCAGCACCAGTGGTCCGATACTCAGATAAGGAATCCCGGTAAGCCCGGAAGGGCCGCCGGTTAACGCGATAGACTCGTTAAAAGCGGCGAAGGCCAGAATACCGAAGCCGAGCGTGGCTAAGACCAGGTAGTGTTCGCGCAAACGCAGGATGGGCCGTCCGATAATCAGCGCAACCAGAGCGGGCAGAAAAGGGGCTACCAACACACACAAAACAGGCGGCCAATCGCACTTGGTGGCCAGAATAGCGGCCGTATATGCGCCAAGGCCGTAGAAGGCCGCCTGACCGAAAGATACCTGCCCGGCGTATCCCATTAACAATCCAAGCCCTTGAACGATAATCGCATACAACCCGATCACGATCAAAATGCTGAGCACGTAGTTGCTTTTTACGAACAGCGGCACACACACGACAACCAGGATTAACGCGATCCAGTACCGACTTTTTGCCGAAGCCACACCATCCAACTCCCAGTTCTCTTGTTGTAGATTCTCAGTCCCATAATGCCGGTCGGGCAAATAAGGAGCACAATGATCATCACCATCATCGCAATGCCATCCTTCATACCGGAGGACAGCATCCCGATCGCAAAGGCCTCAATAATTCCGAGCAGCAAACCACCGACAATGGCTCCCTTGACATTGGTGACGCCTCCGAGAATGGCGGCCACGAAGCCTTTCAGGCCGAGCATAAACCCCATGTCGTAGGTCGCAGTGGTGATCGGCGCGATGAAGATACCGGCCAAGGCGGCTAGCATCCCGGAGAACACGAAGGCCAGCAGCGACAGCCGTGCCGGGTTGATACCTACCAGGCGGGCGGCGTTGCGGTTGATCATCGCTGCTCGTACGGCCTTGCCCGCATATGTAAGGTCGAAAAAGGCAAAGAGCAACATCACCGCAACCACCGCCAGGCCGAGCACAAAGAGCATTTGCGGGATAATCACGGCACCCCAAAGGGCTATCGGAGCAGTATCTACAAAGGGCGGCAAAGGATAGGGGTGTGTCCCCCAGATGAGAAGGGCCGCACCCCTTAAAGCAATGGCTACACCGATAGTGATGATGATCAAGGTTAAAATTGAAGCTTTCCGTGCCGGATAGATCGCGGCCCGCTCCATAGTCGCGGCGATTACCCCGGCGATCAGGACCGCCAGGACGAATGCAGGCACATCCGGGCAACCTGCCGACCGGAGGGTTACCGCTGAGAGGGTGCCGATGGTCACGAACTCGCCAATTGCCAAGTTGAAAATGCCGGTGATGTTGAATGTGACCACTAGGGCCAAGGCAATCAAAGCGTAAATACTCCCCAGCGTAATTCCGGAGATCAGGTACTGAATGTGCTGGCCTTCCGCACCCAATTGGCAATTGCCCCCTTATCCGCTACTCCAAAAGTTGCCATTTGCCGTCTTTGATTTGAATTACGACCATTGAATCCTCGCCAAGGCCGTTGTGATCCTGCGGCGAAAGATTGAACACTCCGCTGATCCCGACCAGACCTGTCGTGTGCTCCAGCACGTCCCTGATCGCAGCACGGTCCGCACCAGCCTCAGTGATGGCGTGGACCACTAGATTGAAGGCATCGTGCGCATGCCCACCAAAGGTGCTGGGCCGCGTCCCGTAGCTCTTTTCAAAGGCTGTGATGTACTCAAGCAGCAACGCCTTTTGTGGATCGCTGTCCGGTAGTTGTTCCGCCACCACCAGCTTCCCCATCGGGGCAACGACGCCGTTTGCGGCATCACCGGACAAATCCAGAAAAGCCTGGTTGCCGATACCATGGGTTTGAATCAGGGGAACGCCCAGACCCAAATCTTTGAAGTTCTTGGTAATGATTGCGGCTGAGGGAGGAATCGCCCAAACCACAACAGCTTCGGGTTTAGTGGTTCTAACCTTGGTCAACTGGGAGGTCATATCCTTGTCCGTGGCTTCGAATTTTTCCTTGGCAATGATGTTCACTCCGTGAATCGGGGCGGCTTTTTCGAAGTTGACCCGGCCCGAGTCCCCGAAGGCATTGTTCATGGAAAGGAAAGCTACGTTCTTCATCCCGTTAGCAGCGAGGTAGGCCGCAATCTTATTGGCCACCATGATGTCGCTCTGGGCTGTTTTAAACACCCATTGACGATCGGTGACCGGCTCAACAATCAGGGCCGAGGCTGCCATGGAGATCTGGGGTACATTAGCCTTCTGTACCGTGTCAACGATAGCCAGAGACGTACCGCTGGCGCTGCATCCGATAATGGCGAGCACACCCTGATCGATCAGCCGCTTGGCGGCAAGGACCGCCTCCGTCTCCAACGACTTGTTGTCCAGGATGATCAGGTCAACCGGGCGTCCGTCAATGCCCCCCCGGGCATTCAACTCGTCAGCCAGCATTCTTAGAGTATCCCTTTCCGGTTCACCCAGTGAGGCCGCCGGACCACTGATATCCACGATAGCTCCGATTTTGTAGGGCTCTGCCGCCTTCTCACCGTCGGTCGACCCCGGTCCCTGACCGCAACCGGCGACCAGTAGCAATGACATACATAAAAGCAGGCATAGAATCCGTCTGTTCACCTTTCACTTTCTCCTCTCATCAAAACAAAATAGTGACCCCCGTTCAGATCATCCAGCGTCGTCTCTCCGCTTTTCTTGCCGTGTGATGGTGTTCCTCACCTCTTTCCGCCGGTAACGTGCACAAGCTCCCTAGCCGAAAACAAAAAGACTTCCATCGTTTAGGGACGAAAGTCTTCGCGGTACCACACCCTAGTTAGCATCGAAATGCTCACTTTTTGTCGAGTACGAACAACTCCTGAAGAGCCCCGAACTCCCCTTCCCTGTAACGGCGGAAGTTTCTCCGGCAAAGCCTACTTGCCTCACTCGAGGTTTCAGCCCACAGCTTGCGAGGGAACTTCGTTTAACCGGCCCTTGGAGCGCTTTCAGTCTACGGCACCGCCTCCCTGTCAAGGGCTGGGACTAACTTACTTTCCTCGGTCATAGCCTTTCGGATATGGTATGATTCTGCTACAACCTACCATCATCCGACACCGGGTGTCAATAGATTTAAACAAATATATATTTAAAAATATTTCAAGGGAACCGTTCAGGGATCAGTAGTAAATGGTGTAAGGGCACTCCCGATAGGGGAAGTGCCCTTACTGTGGAGAGCTTAGACCATGGCCTTCTCCGCTCTGGCAATGGCGAACTTTACAAAGCTGCCACACTCACGGGAGGTTAGTTCACCGTAGTCGGTGCCTTTGATCTTGTGGGCTGCGCCCATCTCCCGGGCCAGTTCGTACTTAAGAGCGTCGCTCATCAGTTTTGCCATTTGATTTAACCCTCCTTTACATCAATATTCCCGAAACCGGGGTGCGTAATGTTGGGTTTTCTTTCAAAAACAAATACCGCCCGGAGGGCGGCTTTGTACTCTGTGTTCAACACACTATTAGTTGTGACCTGGAGTACGCAACTCCCCAATCAATCTTTCCAGATCCTCTTGCCCGAATGTGTACCATTCACTACAGAAATGACAGCGTACACTGGCCTCTCCGTCTTTCTGAAGCATGTCCTGAAGCTCCTCCGATCAAATACCCGGACACTATTAGCCGCACCAACAGCTTTAATGAGATAGTCCGACAAGAAAAATCCACTCCCCCGCCTGTTGCGGAAAGGTTACTCCTGTTCAGTAGCTCCTTCACCTCGTGGCGCTTCGATACCTACATATTTCCCCAGTAGGGGGATCCTAAACCCTTTAGCGACAAGCGCTTCCCGTGTTTGGCGCTCAATCTCATGGGATACCTCGGGATGCTCTTTCAAGTACTCACGGACGTTATCCCGGCCCTGACCCATTCGCTCGTTATTAAACGAGTACCAGGCGCCGCTCTTCGCTACCACGTTGTGTTCAGTGGCCACATCCAGCAGGCTACCCAGTCTGGAAATCCCTTCTTCGTAAAGAAGCTCCACCTCAGCCATCTTGAACGGCGGCGCAACTTTGTTCTTAACCACTTTAACCCGCACCCGGCCTCCGACGATGTCCGCCCCCTGCTTGATCGCTTCTGTTCTTCGGACGTCAAGCCGTACTGAAGCATAGAACTTCAGGGCCCGTCCACCTGGAGTTGTCTCCGGATTGCCGAACATTACGCCGATTTTCTCCCGAAGTTGGTTGATGAAGATCGCCGATGTCCGGGATTTTCCAATCGATCCGGTCAATTTCCGCAAAGCCTGGGACATCAGCCTGGCCTGAAGACCGACATGGCTGTCTCCCATTTCACCCTCTAATTCGGCACGCGGGACTAGTGCGGCGACGCTGTCGATAACCACTACATCCACAGCCCCGCTACGGACGAGGGCTTCGGCGATCTCAAGCGCCTGTTCACCGGTATCGGGCTGGGAGATCAGCAGGTTGTCCACATCAACCCCCAGACGGCTGGCGTATTGCGGATCCAAAGCGTGTTCGGCGTCAATAAAGGCTGCGGTACCACCGATCCTTTGGGCCTCAGCCACAACGTGCAGTGCCACCGTAGTTTTACCCGATGATTCAGGACCGAAGATCTCGACAACCCTTCCACGGGGTATGCCGCCCACCCCTAACGCCAGATCCAGTCCTAGAATCCCCGTCGAAATGACTTCTACATTCAGTTTGGCGGCAGCTTCACCCAGCTTCATAATGGAACCCTTGCCAAACTGCTTCTCGATACCAACGAGTGCGATTTCCAGTGCCTTTTGCCTTTCGTTCATATCTGCAACCCCCTTTATCCTTCTAAACTCCCTTAACACTAAACAACCCTATGGACAACTCTCTGTCACAGCATGCAAACTAGTAATGACTATCTTTGTAGTATTATACACTGATTAGTTAAATGCCTTTTGCATAGAGCCAGAAAATGCATCAAAAAGGGCAAACATATACTGCCCCGGGGGCAGCATAGGATAGCTAATCTGAATACCTTGAAAATACCAACACCTGGAAGGTGCAGGGCGCGTTGAGGGTATTGCCGGAACAAACGGTAGGGAGACTTGTAATGACAGTACGCCTTCAAGGCTTTCGAACTTTGAAGCGCTTGTTTTTTGTTACGAATCTAGAGACGTCTCAATTGGACTGTGTCCAATCAAAAATGCGCAGTGAGCCGCGGATCAGCGTCGACCGCCTGTTTGAGTGAGCGTAGCGAGCGAGCAGATTCCTCTGTCACGTACGTGTTTGTGGAGGCAATCCCTCAGGAAAGCGCACAGCACCATACAACAATTTTCATAATTCGTGGTGCCGGTCGTTGGACGGAATGGGCGACTATCCTCGATAACCCTCAAGGTATCGCTTCAGGATGTTCAATGCCGAGTTAACGGCCCCGACGCGGACTCCAATCCGTTCTCCAGGCAAGCGGAAGTGACGACAGATGGTCTCCCTGGGTGTAGCCAGTGCGATGTGTACCAGTCCGAGGGGTTTCTGCGCTGTTGCCCCGCCGGGTCCGGCAATGCCACTGATCGCCAGCCCCAGATCACCGCCGATGATGGAGCGTACTCCCTCGGCCATGGCTACAGCCGTCTCGGCACTCACCGCGCCGTACTCAGCGATAGTCTTGGCGGGAACACCGAGAATCGTAGTCTTCATCTCATTGCTGTACACCACAATGCCACCTAGAAAATAGCGGGAACTACCGGGGATGTTCGTCAGTCGGCCCGCCACCATTCCCGCCGTACAGGATTCGGCTGCCGATATGGTCAGGTTCGTATCAATCAGCAGTCGGGCTACCGACTTTTCCAACACCTCGTCGTCAAACCCGAACACATAGTCTCCCACAGCATCCAAGACCTTACCTACCAAGTCCTCAACCAGCGCCTCCGCAACAACCGCATCGGCGTGCTTCCCACTGACCCAGATCTGGACCTCTCCGGGTACGGTAAGGTACCCAAGACCAGGATTCCCTTGCCCTCCCAGGTCCTTTAACAGCTTCTGCACCCCGTACTCAGCGATCCCAGTCAGCTTCAAAACCCGGGTCCGAACCACATCTCCACGCCCGGGTATCCCCGAAAGATAAGGCAGCACTGACCCTCGGAACATTGAACGAACTTCGTTGGGCGGACCCGGAAGAAGGATAATGACCTTCCCGTCCTTCTCGATCAGGGCCCCTGGGGCTGTCCCTTTGTAGTTAGGCAGGATAACCGCCCCGGTCGGAAACATCGCCTGCCGCTCACATACGGTAGGCATCTCACGCCCCCGTTTATCACGAAAAAAAACTCGAATATCAGCGAGCGAGGCCTCATCTGTAAGCATCGGCAGCCCAAGCAGATGGGCAATCACATCCTTGGTTATGTCATCGGTTGTGGGGCCCAATCCCCCAGTTGTGATCACCAAGTCCGAACGCTCCAGGGCCTCGCCGATGACCCTGACCATCGCTTCCCATTGGTCGCCGACGGTTGAGTGCAGCGTAACCTCGATCCCCAACTTCGCAAGCTCTTCGCTCAGAAACTGGGCATGGGTATTTTGGACATAACCCATCAGCAATTCGCTACCGGTGAAAACCAACTCGGCACGCATGACAAACCACCTTAATCTTGTGCTGCATTTCACTTTTGGGACTGCGAAAACATACACCACAAGGAAGAGCGTTCACGACTATTATAATCATTAATCTTGAGCAAGACAATGCAGAATACGCCCTGAAGATTGTGAACTGTTGCACATTCCCCCGCAAAAAAGAAGCACACGCTTTAAGCGTGTACTCCGGTGGATCTATCTATGCGGCAGGAGCAGACTTCGAGAGGAAATTCCGGAACTCCTCACCGGTCAGCTTCTCCTTCGCCAGCAACTCCTCCACAATCTCCAAGAAGACCCCTGTGTTAATTTCCAAAAAGCCTCTGACCCGGGTCTCCTGCTTTTGCAGGATTTCTTGCATTGCTGCGTGTTTTTCCTTTTGAGGCAGACTGCCCACGGAGACAATCCCCAGCCGTGACATTCCGCCCTTGATCAACAGTTCGGCAATATTGAGCGCCTGCTCAAAGTCACTGGAGGCGCCGGTACTCCGCGATCCCAGAAATACCTCTTCGGCAATGGCACCCGCCAACAAAACCGAAATCTGATTCTCCAGGTACTCCTGGGTATGCAGGTAGCGGTCGTCTTCCGACGTCTGACGCATGTAGCCAAGGGCGGAGCCGCGGGGCGTAATTGTAAGCGTCGATACCGAACCGGCCCGTACCTGTTCACTGATGGCGGCATGTCCCGTCTCATGGAACGCCACCCGCCGCATCTCCTCAGTGGAAGGCCGTCGGTCCAGCTTACCGCCCATGATCACCTTGTCCACCGATTCAATAAAATGTAGTTGGTGGATTTCCTTCGCTCCTTCACGCATCGCCAGGATTGCCGCCTCGTTAGCGAGGCTCTCCAGGTGCGCACCGGAGAAACCGAATGTATCCTTGGCCAGTGACTCCAGGTTAACATCCTTTGCCAAGGGCTTATTGCGGGTATGCAAGGTCAGGATTTCCAGCCTTCCCACCTTGTCCGGCAAATCAACCCGGACCTGCCGGTCGAAACGCCCCGGCCGCAGGATTGCCGGGTCCAGCATGTCCGCCCTGTTCGTGGCGGCCACCAGGAGCACCTGCACCTCGTCGTCAATCTTAATGCCGTCCATTTCCACCAGCAGCTGGTTCAACGTCTGGTCATACTCCATATGGCTGGAATTCTGACCGCGCTTAGCACCCAGCACTTCGATTTCGTCAATGAAGATCAGCGCATTCTTCTTCTTTTGTTTAGTCGCCGTATCACGAGCACTTTGAAACAACTTTCGCACTCGCTGGGCACCGACCCCAGCATACATTTCTATAAATTCACTTCCAGATGCTGCCAAAAACACCGCATCCGTGTAGCTTGCCGCAGCACGGGCCAAGAGCGTCTTGCCGGTACCGGGAGGCCCGGTCAGCAGGATCCCTCTAAGGGGTCGAATCCCGAGGCGCCGGATATCTCCCTGGTGCTTAAGGAAATCGAGGGCTTCCCGCAGTTCCCGAATCGCAGAAGCCTGGCCGCCTACATCAGAGAAGGAAGTCTGCGCCCCGCCGTTCACGGCTACCTTGTCGAAGGTTTTGACCATCCCTCGCGTGCGCAGCATGTAGAACAAAACACCGCACATCACGGCAATCAACAACAGAGGGCCGATATTGTATCCACCAACCAGCAGAAAAATCAGCAGTGCTGCTCCCGCACCAATGCTAAGCTCTTTATGCATACAGGCCACCTCCCGTCACAGGCCCCGCGTTGTTGTCTCCGGTACTGCGGGGAACAACAACATTGAGATAGTGATCGACGGTTTCCATCTGTATGTACACGTTACGGTTGTCAACAAAGATCTTCGCCTCGGCACCCGCTTCTCGGGCGTTGTCCTGAACAACTCTGGCCATTTCCGGGAAACTCCCCTGAATGATGGCCTGGTACACGGCGAACTGGCTGTCATAGTAGGCTCCGTTCAGCGTGGCGTTGCGTTCGTCTGCAACCACCAGTTCGTACGGACGTCCCGAATTTGCCACCCATACCGCCTGATCAAGTCGCTGGTAGCTTTCCATCAGGTTATCCGTTCGGGTGAATGTCACGGTGATTCGAACCACCGGTGACTTCTCATCAATTTCATAGGACTTCACGTATTCCTGCTGTTCGAGAGCCTGGCGGAGCGGCTGGTGATATCCGTACTTCTGATAGACCACCTGTCCACCGAACAACAGACCCAATACTACTATAAACGCTAGAATCGCGATTTTGACCCGAATTCCCTGCCATTCCATAATATCGCTCCCCTAGTTAATCTCCTGTGACAGCTATTGATTATAACATATACGTTAGTTAATTGCCGCAGGAAAACCCTGTTAGAGCGGTTCATGCAAAACGTGACCACCGAGGGTCACGGAGAGCGGCGTAGAGCAAAGTGCGAAGACTTGTAAATCAGCCCTTATGCGGGTTCAAATTACCTAGGCCTTCCCTTTCAGGCCATAAGCCCCTTTTGTTCCGGTAATTCGCACCTCAACCAATTCACCTGGTTTTAAGGGTTTCCGCGTCAAAAAGTATACCATCCCGTCAATCTCCGGAGCATCGGCCTCCGTACGTCCAAAATGACCGACCCGGGACTCTCCCTCCGCCATAACCATAACCTGCTTCCCGACCAGGGAGCGATTGCGATCCAGCGATATGTCCTGCTGAACCGCGGCTACGCGGGCTAAGCGTTGCCGCTTAGTCCTTTCAGGGACCTGCCCAGACATCTGGGCTGCCCTCGTACCATCCTGCGGTGAGAATACAAAGAACCCGGCGCGCTCCAGACGCGACTCCCGCAAAAACTCGATTAGCCTATCCACATCGTCCTCGGTTTCTCCCGGGAAACCAAGCATGAAGGTAGACCGAATCGCCAGGCCGTCTACATGCTCCCTCAAATACGAGACCAGACGGCGCAGGTCATCCTCTGAAGTCGGACGCCCCATCCGCCTAAGCACCGGATCCGAAGCGTGCTGCATGGGAATGTCCAGGTACCGGCAAATCCGACGGTGTGTTCTGATGGTCTCAACCAGTTTATTGGAGATCCCGTTTGGATAGCAGTACAGTACGCGGATCCAGGCCAGCCGATCAATCTCGGCCAGCCGGCTGAGCAGTCCGCCCAGGGTTGTCCCATTCTGCAGATCGGTTCCGTAACGAGTACTGTCCTGGGCCACAAGACAGATCTCCCGTACGCCGGAATCAGCAAGTCCTACCGCTTCCTCAACGATGGAATCTGGCCTGCGGCTTCGGTATGGACCCCGCAACGAAGGTATCACGCAGTATCCGCAGCGGTTGTTGCATCCCTCAGCGATCTTAAGATAGGCAGTGTGTATCGGTGTGGTGCGTACCCGGGGAAGCGCGGCATCACTAAGGAAACCCAGACCCTCTGTGTCGAAAACAGCCTCTCCCGCCACTGAGCGTCTAACGATATCTACAATATCGGCCACCTTGCCGGTTCCGATCAAAGCATCGATCTCCGGAATCTCAGCCCGCAATTCTTCGGGATAGCGTTGCGCCAGACAACCGCTGACAATCAGTCGTTTACAGCGGTGTTCCTTCAAAGCGGCCAATTCCAGAATGGTATTAACGGATTCCTCCTTAGCGGCATCAATAAACCCACAGGTATTCACCAAAACAACTTCGGCCTCCCGTTCATCACCGGTTATTTGAAAACCGGCATCTATCAGAAGGCCTAACATTATTTCGGTATCTACCCTGTTCTTGTCACAGCCAAGGGTCACCGCGCAGATCTTAAATGACACTATCCTCGCACCACAAACTCACGTTCGACAATCTCTCCCCGCCGTCCAAGAGCGCCGAGATTCTCCCCGTTCAGGTGAACTTCGACGTCTCCCGCATTGCCCAGTCGGAAGGTTACCGATTCCTTCCCGGTGAAGTCGAGCGAACGCCCGGCCGGGACGGTACCTTCGAAGCTCACGTTCCCATCAACCAGCACCCTCACCCAGCTGGGGCGCTCCTTAACCACCAATAGAATCTGCACGTCCTGCCGCCCTTCCGAAGGTGTGAGCGGTTCATTTACAGGGGCCTGGGTATCAGAATCCTGATTTCCGACGGGGGTCTCCCCAACAACCGGGGGATCCTGGACACGATCCATATGGGGTACACCGGAACCATAGAGGGCATTGAACGCAAAAAGCGCCATCACAACACTTACAGCAACCAGAACCCCAAAATAGCGGGGCCGCGTCCGGTTGACAGGGGTAATCACGGGCGCACGCTCAGGTTCGGCAGCAACCCCGTTCATTGGATAGCGCTGATCAAATTCCTGTACCAATGCCTCACTTTTCAGACCAAGATATTTGGCATAGGTACGTAGAAAGGCCTTAGCATAAACCCTTCCAGGAAGCACCGCATAGTCTTCCTGCTCCAGGGCATCAATGTATCTCTTGCGAATCTTGGTTTCCTCTTCGGCGGCTTTAAGGGTGAGTCCCAACGCTTCCCTGGTTTCTTTAAGTAGCTGTCCGCTGGACACCCTGTAGCCCACCTCCTTTTATTCCGGCGAGCGCTGGCCGTTTTCGGTGAAACGCAGTCTCTGGAAAGTTATGCAAACTTTCTGATATTATTGTATTATTATTTATAACACACTGTTCGAACAGAATCAATCAAGCTACTTTTTCTGCTTAAATACCAAGTTAAACTGCTCCTGTGTCATCAGTACCTGCCTCGGTTTAGACCCTTCGTATCCACCCACTATCCCGCGCCTTTCCATTATATCAATCAGCCGTGCGGCACGGGCATACCCAATTTTCAGCCTGCGCTGGAGCAATGAAATCGAGGCGTGACCCGTCCGAACCAGAATCTCTACAGCTTCCGGCAGCAGTTCATCGTCGTGCACCTTGCTTTGCTCCACCGGTTCCTCGGTAAAGATCTCTACCTCGTATTCCGGGGAGGCCTCCTTGGTCAGATAGGCGACAACGGCCTCAACATCGCGGTCTGAAAGATATGCCCCCTGAACCCGAATCGGCTTGGAAGCACCGATTGGTAGGAACAGCATGTCCCCCCTGCCGAGCAGCTTCTCCGCCCCCCCGCAGTCGAGAATGGTGCGTGAATCTGTCTGAGACGAGACTGCAAACGCAATTCGGGACGGAATATTCGCCTTTATCAAGCCGGTAATAACGTCTACCGAAGGCCGCTGCGTAGCCACGACCAAATGAATCCCTGCCGCCCGGGCCATCTGAGCCAACCGGCAGATGGCGTCTTCCACGTCTGCCGGGGCTACCATCATCAGATCCGCCAACTCATCAATTACGACCAGAATCAGGGGCAGGTGACCGTGTTCCACATCCGCTTCACGGGACTTAAAGATGCTGTTGTACCGACTAATGTCACGAACCCCGGTGGCCGCAAACAGCTCATACCTGCGCTCCA
The DNA here is from genome assembly GCA_019084485.1 of Desulforudis sp. Taxonomy (GTDB): domain Bacteria; phylum Bacillota; class Desulfotomaculia; order Desulfotomaculales; family Desulforudaceae; genus SURF-60. Next base: position 32,995 of record JAHRFU010000091.1, read on the forward strand.
TCTCCCGAACCAGCCATTTCAGCGAGATCGCCGCCTTCTTCGGGTTCGTAACCACCGGCGAAAGTAGGTGTGGGATTCCATTGTAGGTAGTAAGCTCTACCATCTTCGGGTCAATCAGCAGCAGCTTAGCATCATCGGGCCCACTCTTATATAGGATACTCGATATCAGAGTGTTCAAGCAGACGCTCTTCCCGGAACCGGTAGATCCGGCAATCAAAAGGTGCGGCATCATCGCCAGATCCGCCACGATGGGGTTGCCGGCGATATCCTTCCCAAACGCTACGGTCAGGCGTGACGGCGACT
>JAHRFU010000133.1 GCA_019084485.1 Desulforudis sp.
GCTGAAGAGCCTGACCCACATATCATAGCGGGGTTCCTGCCTCCGCCAGTACGGAACTTCGGTAGCCAGTCGGTCAAAAAGGCCGATCGCATCCAGATACGTGAACAGGTTCTTCCGCATAGCGCTACTGTTGAACGCATTCCGGACACACGCCTCGTGAAAGGAATAGCCACCGTCGCTCAGATCGTAGAGGAACTTCTCGTACGCTGTTTTCGAGGTGGTCTTTCCGCAGATGATCACCACGGGCTCTTCTGGGTAGTTCCCTACGGGGGCGTAGCGGATCTCCCGTTTAGCGTCAATTTGACCCAGGATCAGTTCGCCCTTCGCACCGGCGAGTTCTGATCTGATCCTAGCTTTCTCCTCACCGCAATCTAGACATTCGAAGTTGCAGATGTCTTGAAATACTACGTAAATCACCTCTTGCTACCAACCCAAGCAGATTCTAAGCCAGTTGGTTCAGACGATGTCCCTAAATCAAGCGTCCGCCAATGCAAACTAGGCTTCCAATAATCGGCCTATGTGATAATCACTGCGACCTTTTTGCTAAATGAATCCCCGCAGATTTGGTAGGATCCCCAGCCTAGGTCTACCCTAGCTTCTAGATGACCCATGTATGGCATTATTGGAGCAACATTGACCTCAATACTGTTGCCAACTCTCTGTAGCCACTTCATCAAGTTTTGATCCATGGGTCCCGTTACCCCTGCCCTCTGTCCGAGTCTAGTTTCCAAAACGTCCGGTCTTCGTTGAAAATTAACAACCTCAATCCAGTTCTTCTCCATATCGAGGTTGAAGAAGCACCACAATTGGTATACTCCTAGCGAAGGCTCGTTTGTATCTGGGTTGATTCCGAACCCTATCGAAACTACTCCACAATCAGTTAGTTTTGACCACGCATCTTGATTTGAATACGAAATAATACACCACAAAACGGTGTTAATTAATTCCTGAAGATGATAAACACTCTGAATGAACTCGTCTGCTGAAAAAACAATGGTGCCATCCACTGAAGTCACTCTGTCTTCTAAAATCACATAATCGTTATGCCCCAGGATGTTTCTGAGCGATGTACGGTACGCCTTCTGGATTAATTCATACATTTCCGGCTGACCTTCAAGACCGGCTAGTATGTAATTCACCGCTCTACCCTTCTGTAGCATCCCCCTACTATCTCTTAAATGCCCTACTTCAAAATCAGGCTGTCTCCTATTGAGCACTTTAATAGTTGCTGACAGGAAGACAAGCACCTCTTCTATTTCATACATATTTTGGTATAAATGCAGGGATGCATGTGTGAGTTGCAGATTTGGGCTTGAATTGGATCTAATTATTTCACTAGAGATCTGATAATAGTTTCTGTAACGACTTCGAAAGCCCTGACTGGGATCTCGGGTTGTAGTGTGGGCAATTAGACCGGTGAATTGTTCCGGCGCAGCCTCGACCACTCTGCCGATGAATTCAACAACAACCTTAATATAGAACTTTCGTCATCCAGTGTCTTTATTAGGTACAGAAGCGCCTGACGATACAGAAAACAAGCCTCTTGATCCTGAGCAATCAACTTATCATATTCCAACGGTCTATACTCGGGGGGATCACCGTAGCCATTCAATATCCACGTTTCGTAAGCAATAAACCGGTTTTTCAGGTCTTCGAATAACTGAGGATCTATAATCATTCTCTCTTCCCACCCTATTCTTGGGACACCATAGTAAACAGAGCCAGTTACCCTTGGAAGCCGCCAGCCAATTAAGATTGTCTTTCCAGTATTTCAGCCAATTTCCCTGCCATAATTCCACATCGTTTTTCCGACTCTTTTCGACACACCCCTATGTAGTGACCTAACACTAGCTTGATGCACATGGCCCACGAGACCGATGATATCCCTTATAATTAAGTAAAGGACTAAACATTAGGAAAGGACGCAAATGAGGTACCTTGGGTGTAGGGATGTATGGGAGAATGAAGCGACGACTTGTGGTTTTAGACACCGCTAGACTTGTGTACGGGAACCCGTTTGAGGACACGTACCCCCCTAGCCACCGTGGATGTACCCCCTTAAAGAAAGGGCTAACAACTTGCCCAACTGGCCAAGTTTCTGCAGGAGGCGAGATCTCGCAGGCTAGAGGGTTAGGATATGGGGTGTGTATTTCCCCCTCGTTTCAGGGGTTGATAATGGCCGTTTTTCGGCTTGGTTATCATGGTGACCTTGGTGCCTGTTGTTAATCTCGCTCTTTGTCGGTAAAAAAGGAACCGAAAATGACGGTGATGTTTTGCTTTCGTCACCGTCACTGACGACGACAATTGGCTTTCGCCCGGAAGACAATACCGGTTCATCTACCTGTGCGACTCCGCGCTGAAACCGCGGGATTTTTACCGCGAGTTGTTATACCAGTTTGGCATCCGGCCGCAGTATTTGCGTAGTGAAGCCAAGACCGGCGAGATCGGCGCCGGCAAATCCGCTGCTATTCGTACGCTGCGGGAGCCATGTAGTTCAGCCGGGCTACGCATTCCCGGAACGAAGCTGACGTGTCCAACCTCCCCTAGCCACACCAGGAGGCAGCCGTCTGTACCGCCATTCTCCGCTCCGGTAATGGTCTAGTATACCCCGGTCGGTTTGCGCCGCTCCTGTGGCAATCTAGCGTGTCACAAAAGGGAAATCGCCGCTCCTACTTGATGCTTGTTAGCAGGAACCAGTCGTACTCTGCGCGCCTGGCCGTGACGCGACTCAACTACTAGGGAAAACTAGACTACAAGGAGACTACTTTTGGGCGAACTCCGCCCAAAACCCCGGTAAGGGGCAGACCCGAAAAACGGGACAAAATCGGTGCTGATCGCGCGTCTAGGCGTGCGGCTGTTGAGAAATGTTGAGATTCAAAAAAGGATTAATGCGAGCCCCTAACGCGCACACCTGCGCGTGATACGCCAAGGAAAATCCCGAAGAGCTTGAGAGTTTGCGGGAACAGAAAACGCGCACACCGGCGCGTGAGATGTTGACCCATGTTGACATTCAGGTTGGGTTTTTACAGTCCTTAAAAGGTAAGAAAACTTAATTGATCTAAATGCCACCCAGTCCGCTATAAGGGCTGGATACTCGGAGAAATCGGCTGAATTTATTGGGCATGAAAACCTAAGAAAACCTAAGATTGCCGGAGCCGTTCAAGCGGCCATGAAAACTTGAGAAAACTTGAGGTTGCCGGAGCCGTTCAAACGGCCATGCGCGGAGTGTGACTGCTAGACAAAACTAGACATGAAAACTCTTAAGATTGTTGGCAAGTGCGACTGCTACATAAAACTACAGTACAAAGGGCGATCCAGTCACATCACGCCCACATGTTAAGGAATGTTAAGGTGTGAGGCTTTACCGCGGTCAAATCCCCCTTTTATACGCAGCACAAAATTTCCATACCTCATGAAGCTTCGCAAGGAAAAAGAACCCCATGCGCGTGAGGTGCAAACGGCTGGCTCTGCTAACAAAGCACAAACAAAGAAACCCCCGCGCCAGTGAGGGGTTTAGGTGGTAAATTCCGACCACTTTTTTAGCTGTCCAATTGTCTAAAAGGAGGGCCGAGCAACAGACATAAACAGACAAATACGAGTTCCTCAGTTTAAGCGGGTGACTCTCTTTTTTTAGCTGTATAGTTTTGTGCAATTAATGGTAGCGCATACTGCTACCCGTGCTTTACAACCCCCCAGGAGAACGGCCTGGACGCCCCTTTATCTTAAAACGAGTTTTGTATGAGCGAACCTGTCATTCCGCGTTTGGGCGCAGGAACTGTGGAGACTGAAGGGGCTATGCCCCCCAACACATCCCCATATACCCCCCTAATTGCTGATGCCCGAAAACCCACGCGAATCTGCCAGTCCGCGTTCGGGCGCAGGAACGGTGGAGATTTTACCGCCTATACCCCTTACGTCCTGCCGTTGCCTCCTTTTGCGTCTTAGCCTTCTGACAGCCTAAACATAACCCTTGAAGATTCTCCCTTGCATGGCTACCGCCCCACGCTCTAGGGTGGATGTGGTCAACAGAGTTGGTGGGCCTTCCGCATACTCGGCAGTTCGGCTCCTCTTTGACCACCTGCCGCCTTAACCGTTGTCCTTCTGGCGTGCTCCACGGATTGTCCTGCCATGTCCGCCCATCCCAGGCCGGACGTTTGTGCTTCTCACATCTTCCACCCGTACCCGGTTCAACCAAATTCGGGCACCCGGGTACCGAGCAAGGCGACTTCAATCGATTTGGCATGGTGTCACCTCCTTGTTGCCTGCCTCTTAGCCGTCTGTTCCCGCCTGCGGACCGCCTTACCCCGCTGCAATGCCGCTTGCCATAGTGCCTGATCCTGGGCCAACAGGCTCAAAAGTTCCTGCTCCCCCAGAATCAGGACGCAGCCGCTCATCCTGATCTCCAACAGTTTGCCCGGCGGCCAGTCGGCGTGTTTTGTCACTAGTAGGCCGCCTCGTAAAAATTCACCTTCTTGACCCCAGCATTGTTAAAGTGGGTGATGCAAATGTTCTTTGCCGTGTATCTGCCGGTGGTCACCTTTTCCAGGTAGTGGTCCACCATGTGCCGGATGGTCTCGCTGTCGATGTCATCCAGCCACCGGTCCATGCTGTCATCCCAGATATTGAATATGGTACTTACGATCCCTTCCCACGTCCTTGTCTTGAGTGGCATATGTTCCTTACCGAGGACCTCTTGGTACCGACTCAGGAAGTACTCAATCGCGTGTCGGACATCTTCGTCAACCTGACCCTGGTTTTTAAATTCGGAAAAAAGGAGTGTGGGGTTTTTTGCTTGCGAAAAACTCCCTCTATCTCTTGAAGTCTCAGGTAATGTAATCTCAGGTACCGTAGTCTCAGGTTATGGTTGCCCCAAATTGGGTAAATGCATTACACCAAATTGGGTAAATGGCATTACACCATTTTGGGTAAATGGTTGAGGTATAAGGCTTTGCAGCTTTTCAAAGTCAATCCTGTACCATTTTGTGCGGTCATTTCCTAGTTTGTTGAAGCAGCCGGTCACGATTAGCCCCCTCCTTTCCAAACTGTGCAGTCCGCGCCAAACCGTATTTTTACCCCAAAACGGAAACTGGTCATGCCATTGCTGCACGGTGTTGTACGTCCAGTGGTGGCCATCCCGAAAATTGGTACCGTTTTTCCGCGCAATTTGTAACCAATAGTAAATCTGCTGCAGGATGATAGCTTCGTTTAGTCCGACCGCTTGCGCCAGGCTCGGAAGCACAATCAGCGGGTGCTCGTCCGTTAGAAGTCTCTTCTCATCGGTCACCGCCGGTGCCCCCTGTCACCCGCTTCCGGGCTTGTTTTTGTAGTCGTGCTTGGTGGTAGGCGTCAGCCGCCGCCGCGAAAGGATCCTCCGCGATCCGGATCGCGTTCAAAATTGACCCATTAATCCGGAATGACTTTCGACGGCCTGCCTGGGCCTCCTGGATTAGAAAATGGCCGTCGCCGGTGAGGATCGCCCGATAAGCCGTTGCACCACGGGCCGTCTCGAATAATAGCTGCGTCATAAAACTAACCTTCCTGCTGCTGCAGGGCAGTCCGGGGAATCCGGATAATCCGACCGAATTTCTTGTAAGGAACTTCGTTCCGTCGGATCAAGTCGTACATCGTGCTCCTGCCCAGTCCCAAATAAGTCCTTGTCTCGTCCGGTGTCAGCCATTCGGGGAGATCCTCGAAGGCTGTATTTCTTGAAACCTTATCGTGCCTCATCAGTTGCATCCACTTCCTCAAAAAGCCGGTCTGCCTCCGCGCCGGTGACACCTAAGGCGCGAGCGATCCGCTTTTTCCAGCCCGGAAACGGCTTCCTGATTCCCAGCTCCATACTGGAAAGATCGGGTGCCCCGATTCCTGTTAGGCAGGCTAGTTTGGCTTGCGATATTCCGCGCCGCTGCCTCTCCTGTCGAACTTTCAACATTTCAACCGCGCCCCCTTTGATAATTATACCACTTTACCTCTTGTGGATAAGTGTCCAATGTTGCTAACCAATTGCTAACCAAATTCTAACGAACTTGTTAGCAAGGGGTAGTTCTAACCGGACAGGACAACATTAGCGGCGAGTTAAAACCCAGACAGGACAGGCATTTCACGGACTTGGCAGAATTAGTCAACACTAGCCAAAATCAAATTTGTCCACTCCCCCCTTCGGCACCATATGAAAAGCAAGAAAACCCGCGGGGCTGTCTGCCCAATCCGCGGGTATTTTTGTGCCCTGGTTACGGTTCATTCGGTCAATCAGACCGAGAGCCGGCCATTTAGCGCCAACGCGGACAGGATGTACATCGCGTGAGACCAGCCTAACGGTAATACCCATGACGGACCACCCCGCACACTATTGGCCTGCTCCGGCAGCAGCAAGAGAGGACTGGCCTGATCCAAACACCAGGAATGGAATACTTTAGCCTTTTCTTTGTCGCCGGCCAGGCTATGGTAAATCGCCAACCAAAAGGTGGTAATTAACCACGGATTGCCGCCCCTGTAGAGATCTCCGGTGTAACGGTGCACACCTCCGACGGTGGTGTTCCAAAGTTCGTTCTCAATAGCGGAGGCCGTAGCCGCCATCATCGCGTCACCGGGTTGGAGTACCCCGAACGGATAGGTCAGTCCCAGCAACGCCGCATCAAGGCGCTGATCCTTAGGAACCCAGAAATTCGGGTAGATACCGGCGTCATCAGTTCCGGAATAGGCTGTTTCTCCGTTGTTTCGGGCCTGCTCATAGTCACCAAACCCTACTCGCCGGTTCACAGCGCGTATGAACCGGTTGTGCTCTTCAGCCCATTGGAGGCTTAGAATGGCACTCCTCACGCGGTTCGCAGAGGTCCCCCATTGGCTACTCATTTCCGCTTCGCCGACTACTTTGGCCAGCTCCGCAGCCGCCATCAGTCCACCGTAGGTTGCGGCAGCCGTATAGGTGCTTTGGCTGTACTCATCCTCCCACAGGTCCATTCCGGCCGCTGGAAGACTGTTTTCCTGGAGCGATGCAATTAGGTAATTCGCTCCGGACATAACGGACGGCCAGACCCGATCCAGGAACCGTTTACTTGGGTTGAGCCGGTAATGATGTTCATAACCCCATAAGATCGCACCCGTCTGGTCAATCTGCTTCCCCCAGGTGGGCGCAGGCGATCCATCGGTAAAGTAGCGCTGGTGCCAGCTACCATCCGGACACTGCACTTTGACCGTAAAGCCGTAAAACTGCTCTGCCTGACTGTGGTATCCGGCCTCATCCAGGGCTACGGCTGCAAAGGTTCCATCACGCCCCCAACAGTAACCGTAGCCGCCACACATGGTATAGTGTGGGTCAAACTCAGGTGCGGCAATGTGAGCACCAGTCTTTTTATTGGTCATTAACTGAAGGGTGAGAATCGAACGACGGAACAGTGAAACTTCTGGTACCCCCGCCTGTAAACATTTCGCTTTGTGGAGGAAGCCTCGCCAGTAGCCGGTGGTATGATCCTCCCAATCGGCAGCATCCTTCGCTTGAAGAAGGCGAAGCTGCTCTGCATTCTTCTCGGCGGTGTTGCCGGCTACGATAAACAGGGATCTCTCCGCCACCATTCCCGGTTTCAATTCACCCTCATTCCAGGACAGGGCACCGGCACTCATCAGCATATTATCGGGCATTCCACAAAGACAGCCGCTATTGGCACTGTTCAGGGGATCGGATGGGCTTCCCCGCCTTCCGCACTGAAATCCCTCGAGATCGCGATTCTCACTCCCCAGGCTGAAGCAAATCTTGTTCCGAAAGAACACAAGCGAATGATTCTCGGCATCAAAATAGGCGCAGTCGTACAGGTTTGACTCTTCCAGGTACATCGAACTGTACAACATAAACAAGGGCCAGATCGTCTCCAGACCATGGTTCTCAATCCGATACCTTCTCACGAGGGTATCCTCATTCGGAAGTACAAAGTCAGTCTGCGTGACCTTAAGCCGGTGTAAACGGCTAAGGTAGATTGTCTCCACGATGTTGGTGTCTTCGACATACTGCTGCCGCGCCAGCCAGAGATCGGAGTGGAACCATAAGGTTTCATGACACTGCTCTTTTCGCAGGTTTAAGCCCGTCCACAAGATGCCTAAATGCTGGGGCCATTCGATTTGAGGCCAGAAAATCTTATATAGTTCACCGGAGCTTCTGATGCATGCCAGCATCGCCGAGTTTCCGATAATCGCACCGGGCATTTCCGGTTCAGCAACGAATCCTTTGATTCTCTCACCCCCTACGTTTTGTCAGCCTTACGCTTATACTCCACCTGCCAGGTATGCTTACAACGGGTACACATCTTTGTGTCACGATCCATAAACCTGATCCAGGCCATCGCCAAGAATACGCCGACCAGCGCCCAGATCATTTGCACAGATTGTGCCAGCCACAGCGCTACCACGGCCCCAACCAGAAAGATCAGGGCTTGGGTTTTCTTCCTGATCGGCTCTATTCTTACGGACCGGCAGTGCGGGCATTTTACCTCTTCCAAGTCATTTTCACCTCACTAATCTCCACAACAATACCTGCGCTCCCTCAGGGCTTGCTGAAGAAATAGTCCATCAATCGGTAGCCCAACTGAAAATAGAGCGGGCTGGCTGCCGCCATTCGCTCCGTGAACATCCTTCCGGGGCGGGACACGTCGTCGTCACTGCGGTATACAACGAACGGTACCGGATCAGCCGTATGGGTGCGCAGAGACAATGGTGTTGGGTGGTCAGGGAGTACCATCACACGGTACTGGGGAAAGGCCTTCATCCCCCTCAATACCTCACCTAAAACCTTGGCATCAATCTCCTCGATAGCCCTGATCTTCGTTTCCAAATCTCCTTGGTGACTGGCCTCGTCTGGAGCCTCAACGTGCACCAGAACGAAGTCCTCACCCCCGGACAGCGCGTCCAGAGCAGCCTGCGCCTTACCCCGAAAATTGGTGGTGATTGTTCCGGTGGCCCCTTCAACCTCAATGACCCGCAGTCCGGCACACAGCCCGATCCCCTTAATCAGATCCACAGCTGAGATGACAGCACCGTCAACCCCGTATTTCTCCTTAAAGGATGGAAGTGACGGGCGACGGCCCTGGCCCCAAAACCAAGCCGAATTAGCCGGATTGTGTCCCTCTGCGATGCGTTTCACATTGACCGGATGATCCCTCAGGAGTCTGCCGCTCTCTTCCATCAGGGCCAACAGTTCTTCGGCCTGCGGCCCAGCCGGCAGATAGTCCCCCACAACCCGGTCTGAGATATCGTGAGGCGGAGTAAGTTCATACTGGTCGGTACCGTTTTGCCATACTAGTAAGTGCCGGTAGCTGATCCCTCCATAGAAACGGAAATGTTCATTTCCCAGGTGTTCCGCCAAGAAGGATACTAATTCCCTTGCTTCGGCCGTACTGATCTCTCCGGCACTGTAATCCACCATCCGCTTACGGGCGTATTCCACCTCTTCAGATAGGGTCACCAGGTTGCAGCGGATGGCTACGTCTGTGTCGGAAAGTGTAACGCCCATACTGACTGCTTCAAATGGCGACCTGCCGGTGTAGTGGCGGGCAGGGTCATAACCCATTACAGACAGGTTGGCTACATCGCTCCCGGGCGGAAAACCATCCGGTACCGTAACCACTCGCCCTAGTTCTCCCCGGACGGCCAGCAGATCTAAGTTAGGAGTGTTGGCATACTCCAGGGGGGTCACACCGCCCAGTTCCGGTCGGGGATCGTCGGCCATTCCGTCCCCTACGATAACAACGTACTTCAACTCTAACCCTCCATCACCTGTAATGACTCCTGATGCATTTTTCGCGCTGCATCGATGTGTTACCTGCCCGGTTTACAACTAGAATTGTTACACATCATTAAGCAAACAGCCAATCAAGCACAAAGCCCAACACCGTTCACCAGATCATCGTGAACGGTTATTCATAACTTATCATACTACGATCCCTGTGGGCATATTTTGCGGGGGATGGGGTGCTATTGCAGTCTCACCTGCCTAATATCCCTGATTACGAGTACGGCCAGCACCAGCAGTCCTCCAAGGATGGCGATCCCAATCAAACGCGGCTGTACAAAGGCCACAATTGCGGGCCATCTGTTTCCAAAGAACATCCCTACATAGAGATAGATGCTGGCCCAGATTATGGCGAAGAGGGAGTTGTAGAACAGGAACCAACCGAGGGGCAGTTGGACTAAGCCTGCCAGGTAAGGGGTCAGATTGCCGACGCCCGGCACGAAACGCCCCAGCAAAATAAAGGCACCTGCTGAGCGCGCTGGTAAGTTCTGTTTGTCTAGGAGTTCTTGGAACCCAACCCCCAAGTAACGCCCGTACCGCTTGAAAAAAGGTTCCCCGAAATTCTTCCCAATGAAGTAGGCGATGATTGATCCGACGGTGTAGGCGGTCATTGCTACGACCAGAACCGTCTGAAACTCCATCCTTCCCTGACTGCACAAAAACCCAGCCAGGATGATGACAATACCCCCGGGGAAACACGGCACACCCAACGCTTCCAACACCATGCCGACCCCGATTCCGCTGAGGCCGAGCGCAGTGAGGTAGGTCAGAATCAAATCCAAGGGTATCCCTCCTGTGTAGTTAGGATACCCCCTTACATCGACTAAATCCCCGTTTCACGGTTGACCAGGGTCTCTACAACACCTTGGCAGCACCTTGGTAAACCAGCCCGCGCTGCCCGTCGATGGTCACCACTTCTCCTTCAGGCAGAAGCTGCATGGCCCTGTCCACACCCACAATTACCGGTATGCCGAACTGCAGGGCGACAATGGCGGCATGCGAAGTCAGCCCTCCGGCCTCGGTAACTAAACCAGCAGCACGTTCCATGTATGGTACATAGTCTCGGTTCGTGGCTGGCGCCACCAGAATATCACCCGGGCCGATCTTTTCCGCGGCTTCCTCGGCGGTTCGGGCCAGTTTCACCACTCCCGTCACCGCACCCTGTCCAAGGCCTGTCCCGCGCGCCAATACATTGCCCACAGTATGCACTTTGATCAGGTTCGTGGTACCGTGCTGACCAACGGGCACCCCGGCCGTAATCACAACCAGATTGCCTCCCTTGATCAGTCCAGCGGACAGAGAGGCCTGAATCGATAAGGCGATCATCCCGTCCGTGTCACCTACATCATCCACGAGCACCGCCTCAACACCCCACACCAAGGCCATCCGCCTGACTACAGCGGCCTGAGGGGTGACGGCGATAATCGGGCAACTCGGTCGGTATTTAGCCACCATCCGAGACGTGAACCCCGTCTGTGTGGCGGTAATGATGGCGGCAGCACCGAGATCGCTGGCGGTGGCACAGGTAGCGTAGCTGATCGCTTCGGTGACCGAATTCTTTAGAGACTCCCTCTTTTGTGAAAACAGCCGGTCGTCGGGCAGATCCGCCTCAACCCGGGTGGCAATACGAGACATCGTCTCTACCGCTTCCACCGCAAAATCACCAACGGCCGTTTCGGCTGAAAGCATCACCGCATCGGTTCCGTCCAAAATGGCGTTCGCCACGTCACTGGCCTCGGCCCTTGTGGGCCGTGGGTTATGAATCATGGATTCCAACATCTGGGTCGCGGTAATAACGGGTTTCCCCAAGCGGTTGCAGCGCCTGATAATCTTCTTCTGAACCAGAGGCACTTCCTCCGGGGCGATCTCCAACCCCAGGTCGCCGCGTGCTACCATCACCGCATCGGAGAAACCGATGATTTCGTCGAGGTTTTGCACGGCCTCCCAAGTTTCAATCTTGGATATCACCTGTACATCAGAGCCTGCGGCCTCTAATACCCGGCGTACCGCAATCATATCTTCCGCCCGACGGACGAACGAGGCGGCTACGTAGTCGATCCCGAGTTCCATGCCAAACTCCAAGTCTTTAACGTCCTTTTCCGTTACCGCCGGCATACTGGTGCGTACATCTGGAAGGTTCACGCCCTTACGGTCGGAAAGGATGCCGTCATTCTCAACCTGACAGACTACCTCACAGCCTCTTACCTCCCGCGCCACCAGCGCGATCAGACCATCGGAGAGTAGAATCCGTTTTCCCGGAGTGACCTCCTCCGTCAGAGGCGGGTAGTTCACCGAAACCCGCTCCCGGTTACCGACCACGTCTTCTGTGGTTAGTACAAAGGTGTCGCCTGCCTTCAACTCCACGGAACCTTTCGCAAACTCGCCCACCCGAATCTTAGGACCCCTGAGATCCAGCATTATCGCGACCTCGCGTCCGACCCTTTTGGCCGCCTCCCGCACCGCTTCCACCCGTCGACGATGATCGGCGTGGTTGCCATGTGAAAAATTGTGGCGGGAAACATTCATTCCCGCTCTGATCATCTTTGTCAGAACCTCGACTGATTCTGAAGACGGACCGATTGTGCAAACTATTTTAGTGTGCCGCATGATCATTCACCACCTCATATGGATAACACTCCAGCCAGGCGGTAGACTTCCATATCAATCTCGCGCGGCTTGATGTTGCTATTCCCTAGATCCCAATGGATGATATTGCCCGAAACCAGCCCGACGGCCACCTTTTTCTTGCCGTCCATTAGAAGTTCCACACCCTTGGCCCCGAAACGGCTGCCCAGTACACAGTCGATAGCAGTTGGCGTCCCGCCCCGCTGGATATGGCCCAAGATGGTCACTTTGGTATCAAAACCGGTACGCGCCTTAATCGCTCTGCCGATTTCGATGCCGCTGCCGACACCCTCTGCGACTACAATCATACTGTGTAGTTTTCCGCGTTGGTAGCCGCGCATCAGGCGCTGGCATACTTCATCAATGCTGTAGGGGAGTTCAGGAATTATTATCGATTCCGCCCCTCCAGCCAGACCGGCCTGCAGGGCGATGAAACCTGAGTTGCGTCCCATCACCTCAACGATGAAGGTCCGTTCGTGAGAAGTAGCAGTATCGCGGATTTTCGTTATGGCCTCCACCACATTGTTAACCGCAGTGTCAAACCCGATGCAAGCTTCGGTTCCCGCAATGTCGTTGTCTATGGTGGCCGGTATACCCACCACAGGCAGCCCGTACTCATCATGGAAAACACGGGCGGCTTCAAAGGAACCGTCCCCTCCGATTACCACCAGCCCTTGCAGTCGAAACCGCTCCACATTTTCATAGGCCGTGGCCCGGCCTTCCCGGGTGGCGAAATCTTCGGAACGTGCGGTACGTAGGATTGTGCCTCCGCGATGGATGATGTCAGCAACGGAGCCGACATTCATCGGTAGCACATCGCCGTCGATAAATCCAGCCAACCCCCGCATGATTCCGGTCACTTCCAGGCCATGATAGACACCCTTACGCACAACCGCTCGGATAGCGGCATTCATCCCAGGTGCGTCCCCACCGCTGGTCAGCAGTCCTATCCTTTGCAATCGGGCGTCCCCCTCTGCTAGATGTGGGGGGTGTTTAGGCACCGGACGAATCAGACACCAGGTGCACGCCGATCTTCCGGAATTTCTGATACCGTGCATCCAGAAGCTGATCCCTACCCATTGCCGTCAGTTCAGCCATAGTACGACTCACGGCGCTGATCAACAGCGTGGTGGCCTCTTCCTTGTCCCGGTGTGCCCCGCCCAACGGTTCACTAATGATGTCGTCGGCGATTTTCAGGCCGAGCAGGTCATGGGCCGTCAACTTCAATACCTCCGCGGCATCACGAGCCCGCGCCGAGTCTTTCCAGATGATACTGGCGCAGGCTTCGGGTGAACTCACGGAAAACACTGAGTGTTCCTGCATCAGAATACGGTCACCGACTGACAACGCGAGTGCGCCGCCGCTGCCACCCTCCCCGATAACTAGTACTATTATGGGTATCTTGAGCGCACTCATTACCATAATATTTTTGGCAATTGCCTCGGCCTGACCGCGTTGCTCGGCTCCAAGCCCGCAATGCGCACCAGGCGTGTCAATAAAGCAAATCAGCGGACGGTCAAATTTTTCGGCCTGTTTCATTAGGCGTAATGCTTTGCGGTATCCCTCTGGATGTGCCATCCCAAAATTCCGGGCCAGGTTCTCCTTGGTATCGCGGCCCTTGCGGTGCCCGACCACGGTTACGGGCCGACCCTCAAACCGACCGATCCCGCCCACGATCGCCGCGTCGTCTCCATACAAACGATCCCCGCACAGCTCTTCAAAATCAGTGATCATGACCTCGATGTACTCCAGGCTGCCGGGACGTTCCGGGTGACGGGCAATAAGTACTTTTTGCCAGGGCGTAAGGTTTCCGTAGATGAACTGCTTCAGTTCCGACGCCCGTTGCTCAAGCGTCCCAATCTCAGTCTCAAGGCTTAGACCTTTCTCATTAGCGAACGACTTAAGCTCCGCTATCTTGCTCTCCAGTTCGATTACCGGGCGCTCAAAGTCAAAAACGGTCGGCATCAGACACCACCTCGTTCGTGCAGGCTAAGCAGTCCCGCCAGGGTTCCGGCCATCTGGGGACGAGGAACAACCCGGTCCACAAACCCCTTCTCAAGCAGGAATTCCGCCCGCTGAAATCCCTCAGGCAGTTTCTGCCTGATCGTCTGTTCAATTACGCGGGGACCTGCAAACCCGATCAAGGCTCCGGGCTCCGCCAGGATGATATCCCCCAAGAGGGCAAAGCTGGCGCTAACGCCACCCATTGTAGGATCAGTTAATACGGAAATGTAGAGAAGCCCTGCTTCGGAATGCCGGCCCACCGACATGCTTGTCTTTGCCATTTGAAGCAGCGAGAGCATTCCCTCCTGCATCCTGGCCCCCCCTGAAGCACAAAAGACAATGAGGGGCAGACGGTTCTCCTGGGCAAACTCCACGGCTCTGGTAATCTTCTCACCGACTACTGAGCCCATACTGCCCATGATGAAATGAGAGTCCATCACGGCAACAACCACCCGGTGACCGCCGATTGAACCCTCACCGGTAATTACCGCCTCCCGTAGACCGGTCTGTTCCTGAGCGGTCGCAAGCCTTCCGCTGTATTCTGGAAAGTCCAACGGGTTTGAGGACTCAAGCTCGGCATCGTATTCCGAAAAACTATCCGGATCCAGCGTAATGTGCAGACGTTCTTCCACCGTAAGGCGAAAATGATGACCGCATTTCTGACACACCTTGTGGTTTCTCTCCAGGTCCTTAGTGAAGAGAATCTCATTACAGAGATCGCACTTGACCCATAAGCCCTCCGGAATATCCCGCTTGACATCCTGCTTTACCGTAAAGTATTTAGCCTTCTTAAAGAAGTCGAAAACCAATCACAACCTCTCCCCCCGCCTAGAGTGCATGGATGATGACCAACGCCTCGTCGGCCTCAGCCGCCGGTACCATAATTTCTACACACGCCGGCTCACTGGTGTCTGTTTCCTCAAAGGCACGCAGCTTTACAAGCAGACCCTCTTCACAGAGCAGCCTCATCAGACGGTCTGCTTCCGTTTTACCCTGAGCGATGTAGACTACTCTCCACACGATGAACCCTCCCAAATGAGTTCAACGTTATTCTTTCTACCCAGAGCACAGTTATCCCTTTTTTTAGCAATTTCCGAAGTGTTGAGGAGCATTAACTCTGACCGTTATCCGTAAACACAATCCCGTGCTTCGTGTGAATCTCAGCCCGGCCGCGAAGCTTGATAGCCGCCGTGTGCTCGGTAAACTGGGCAACCATGACCTCTCCCTTGTCCAGTTTCTCGGTGTGGTGAAACTTAGTATCCCGGCCCCGGGTTAAACCCATTATGGTAACACCGTTCTCCAGCGCCTTGATTACGATGTACTCTGAAGCCCATTCTCCAGCCATTATCGACTGCACCTCTTCCTACAAATGTCAGCTTGTATGATAACACACGGATCCCGCTATTGACAAGGATGGCCAGTACCCCCAAGGTTTACCCGTTTTTACATACCGGTCAGCCCCCACCGTACATACACCCGGTGGGTTCCCAACAAGTCCTTCAGCCTGCTTACCACTGGTGAAGCCAGATCCACAGAGTACTCCTGACTCAGGTTCAGCTCCAGGCCCGGGGCGACGATCTGAACAGGGCAATGTCCGCGGTAGCAGTCTAGGATTGAGATCACCCTTTCGACCGTTTCCGGGGCACCGTCAGGCACCGTGAGCTTAATCGATCCATCACTCTCCGTGCCGGAAACCTGGTGGGCCAGTATCTTGATGTTATCACCGTGAGCGTTGTCCACTGAGCCGCGCACCAGAATCACATTGTCGGCGCTCAGGTGTTCCCGATATTGTTCATAGGTGCGGGGAAACACCACCACCTCCACCTTGCCGGTGAGGTCCTCAATCTCTAGAAAGCACATGGCGGCACCTTTCTTCGTCGTGATGCGCTTTGCAGTCGTGACTAGCCCTCCTAAGACCACATCCTTACCGTGTGGCATATCTCCCAGTTCCCCGGCGCTAGCTGTTGTGACTGCCCGTAAAAGGTCGCGATAATCTTCAAGGGGATGGCCACTGATGTACAGTCCCAAGGCATCCTTCTCCATTGCCAGAATTTCCTTCTGTGGAAAATCTAGAACTTCAGGAAAGTCCAGGGTGTACGCCTGCCGGCCTGTCCATCCGCCGAAAAGGGTCAGCTGGTTCGATGCTTTCTCCTTTTGCGCGCTCTGAGAAATCCCGACGGCCTCGTCCAGAACGGCCAATAATTGAGCCCTTGAGTGCCCAAGGCTGGCAAAGGCGCCCGCCCGTACCAGTCCCTCCAGAATTCTCCGGTTCATCACCCGGCTATCCAGACGCTGGGCGAAGTCGGCGAGACTCGTGAAGGGGCCGTCCTGATCGCGGGAATCAATGATCGCCTGAACCGCACCGACGCCCACATTACGCACCGCGGCCAGCCCGAACCGGAGCTTTCCCCCGCTGGTGGTAAAGGTGTCCAGACTCTCGTTCAGGTCCGGAGGCAGTACCTCAACCCCCATGCGCCGGCACTCTTCAACATTGACACTGATTTTGTCCGCATTGTCCCGGACTGAGGTTAGCAGAGCGGCCATATACTCCAACGGGTAGTTGGCCTTAAGATAAGCCGTTTGATAAGCGATCAGGGCGTATGCGGCCGAATGGCTCTTATTAAAACCGTACCCGGCAAAAAAGGCCATCAGATCAAAGATCTGTCCGGCCACCTCCGGGTCGACCTGATTATCCTGGGCTCCGTCAATAAACTGGGAACGGAGCCCGGCGATGATTTCCGGTTTCTTTTTGCCCATCGCCCGCCGCAGCAGGTCGGCTTCACCCAGGGAGAACCCGGCAAGTTCACTGGCGATCCGCATGACCTGTTCTTGGTAGAGGATGATGCCGTAGGTGTCGCGCAAAATCGGTTCCAGCGTCGGATGAGCATACTTTACCGGAATCTCACCGTGTTTGCGCTTAATAAAGTCCTCAACCATACCGCTTCCCAAGGGTCCGGGCCGGTAGAGGGCGACCAGGGCGATCACGTCCTCGAAAGTTTCCGGCTTCATATCTCTCAAAATGCCGCGCATTCCGCTGGATTCCAGTTGAAACACCCCGACCGTGTCCCCACGCCCAAGCAGGTCGTAACTCGCAGCATCATCCAGCGGAATACAGTCTATGTCCAACGTTAAGCCCCGCTTCGCCCGGATCATCTTCACGGCGTCTCCGATCACGGTGAGGGTTCTCAAGCCAAGCAGATCCATCTTCAGCAGTCCTAGATCCTCAACCGTTTCCTTGGCGAACTGCGTGGCTACAACACCGTCCGTGGTTCGGTAAAGCGGCAGATAAGAAGTTAGTTTCTCTCTGGCGATCACGACCCCGGCAGCATGTATAGAGGCGTGCCTCGGAGTGCCCTCCAGCGCCCGAGCCAGCTCAATCAGCTTAGCGACCTGCGGGTCTTCATCATAAACGCTTTTCAATTCAGGGGTGGCCAGTGCCTTGTCAATGGTTACCCCCAACTCTGCCGGGATAAGCTTGGCCACCCGGTCCACTTCACCGTAGGGCATCCCCAAAGCCCGCCCGACATCACGCACCGCAGCCTTAGCCGCCATGGTTCCAAAGGTAATGATCTGGGCTACACAATCTCGCCCATATTTCTCGAAGACGTAGTCTATGACTTCACCACGGCGTTCATAACAGAAGTCGATATCAATATCGGGCATCGATACGCGCTCGGGATTCAGGAAGCGTTCAAAGAGCAACCCATACGGAAGCGGATCCAGGTTGGTTATTTTCAGGGCATAGGCTACCAGACTGCCCGCCGCCGAGCCCCGGCCGGGGCCGACCAGTACGCCCTCCTCCCGTGCAAACCGGATGAAATCCCAGACGATCAGAAAGTAGGAACTGTAGCGCATTTCGGAAATGACACGCAGTTCAAAATCCAGCCGTTTCTGGATGCTGTCACTGATTTCCCCGTACCGTTCCCGAGTCCCGCGGAGGCAAAGCTCGCGCAGGTACGAATCAGCGTCGTGCCCGGGCGGAACCCGGTACTCCGGCAGGTGGTAGGTGTCGAAATCCAGCGTCACATGGCACCGATTAGCGATACTCAGCGAGTTGGCCATCGCCGTAGGAGTCTCGGCGAAGAGCCGGGCCATCTCCGCGCCGGACTTAAAATAGAACTCCTGTGAGTTAAAACGCAAGCGTTGAGGGTCGTTCACTGTCTTGCCGGTTTGGATGCAGAGCAAGATGTCCTGCACCTCCGCGTCCGACGCGTTGACATAGTGGATATCGTTGGTGGCGACTAACGGCAGGTCAATATTCCGGGCAATCTCCAGGAGTTCACGGTTCACCCTGGCCTGCTCCTCCAGTCCGTGATCCTGTAGTTCCAGGTAATAGTTGTGCTTCCCAAAGATGTCCCGGTATTCGGCCGCCGTTTCCAACGCC
>JAHRFU010000106.1 GCA_019084485.1 Desulforudis sp.
ACTATTATTATATTCTAGCTGGTTGATGAGTGTTTTTCCACCGACCAGGAAATGGAGAAAGGGGGACGTCCCCCATTCCCGCCCTGAGCAGATTCTTCTGTCACGTACGTGTTTGTGGAGGCAATCCCTCAGGAAAGCGCACTGCACCACACAACAATTTTCATCATTGGTACTGCCGATCGTTGGACAGGAATGGGGGACGTCCCCCTTTCTCCATTTCCTGGTCGGTGGAAAAACACTCATCAACCAGCTAGAATATAATAATAGTGAGAGGTACTTGCCGGGGTTGGCCTCACAAGGCCGATTCCGGCTATATATTGCCGAAAATTAGTATAGCAAAGGAATGGGCATTCAGATCCAGGAGTTTGCCGACGGCGATGCCACCTGGCTCCGGCGCACTTACGGCATTCCGGACGAGGAGAAGATCATCCTTTGTGTGGCCAGACTGGGGCGGGAAAAGAACTTAGACATAGTTCTCCAGGCCTTCCGCAGCATCCGTCAGACTCACCCGGACTCGAAGCTGGTAATTGTCGGTAGCTGAGGCGTCAAAGAACGAGGCGGCTGCCAGTGTGACACTATAAGAGATATAAAGACTATTTTGTAAAAGAGGCAGGAATATCCTGCCCCGATACGAATAGAATACTAAGTTAATCATTATTCACCCATAGGGGTGCCCGGAACGGGCTGAGAAAAGCGATGTGCTTTACCCTTGGAACCTGATCCGGTTTAGACCGGCGGAGGGAATGGGTCAATCCGACTGATTCCACCCCTGCGGGGGTGGTTTCTGTTTGTGGGGTAGATTAAATGAAAGAGATCTTACGGATCGCGGACGTAAACCTGAACCGGGCGCGGGAGGGCCTGCGGATCATCGAGGAGATGGCCCGCTTCAAACTGGCCGATTCCGGGCTGACGGCTGCCATCAAGGACCTCCGCCACAAACTCTCCAGGTTGGAGCAGGAGTTCCCTGGCGGAAGGGCGGATCTGATCGCCGCCCGGGACACAGCGAACGACATCGGAGCGCTGACCTGGGAGTCCCGTGAGCGGCGGAGTTTCCTGGATAGCGCCGGTGCCAACTGGAAGCGGGTACAGGAGGCCACCCGGGTACTGGAGGAGTTGGCCAGAGGCTCTAACCCTTCTTTGGCGCACCGCATCAAGGAGATCCGCTTTGAAGCCTATACCCGCGAACAGGAATTCACCGCGCAACTATTCGCCCGGCAGCGCTCGGGCGTAATCGGGAAGATGGGGCTGTACCTGGTAATCGGGAGCAAAAACACCAAGGGACGGCCCATCATCAACTTAGTCCGTGAGGCCATCCAAGGTGGGGTTGGGGTGGTTCAGCTACGGGAAAAACACGCCTCGGCGTCTGAAATCCTGCCCCTGGCCCACAATCTAGCCGCCCTGTGCAAGTGGTCCGGGATTCCTTTCATCATTAACGATCGGGTTGATATCGCTTCTGCGGTGGATGCAGACGGCGTACACTTGGGACAGGATGATCTACCGATCGAGGAAGCCCGGCGCATCCTCGGCTGGTCAAAGGTCATCGGGGTTTCCACACACACTCTCAAAGAAGCCCTCGATGCGGAGGAGCGGGGGGCCGACTACATCGGGGTAGGCCCGGTTTTCGATACCCCCACCAAAGGGGGACGACCGGCTGTGGGAATTGACCTAGTCCGGTCGGTGGTCAGTCGGATCGGCATCCCCTTTGTGGCCATCGGTGGCATTAACCAGGATAATTGTGCCGAAGTTTTACAGGCCGGCGCCCGGCACATTGCCGTAGTCCGCGCCTTGGGACACGCGCCCGAAGTACATTCCGCGGCCCAGACACTTTCGGAAATAATCAAGCATAACTGGAGGGATCTCGTTGAATCAGATGTTCGCGGCCTGGCGGAACCAGGTGACACCGGAGATGGAGCAGGTAGCCCGGGATGAGGGCCGCCCGGTTGAGTATATTATGCAGGCGGTGGGGAACGGGACGGTAGTAATCCCGGCCAATACCAAGCGTGAAAACCTCAAGGCCAGGGGCTTTGGAACGGGCCTTAGGACCAAGGTAAACGCCAACATCGGCACTTCATCCCAGTTGAACTCCATCGAGCAGGAACTGGCCAAGCTTAAGGCGGCTGCCGATGCCGGTGCCGATGCGGTTATGGACCTCAGCACCGGGGGCGATTTGGACGAGGTGCGGCGGCGCATTTTAGCAGAAACCACCCTCCCGCTCGGTACCGTACCCATCTACCAGGCTACGGTAGAAGCCAAGGAGCGCCGGGGCAGCATTGTGGATATGACCGCTGACGACCTGTTTGAAGTCATTGAACGCCAGGCGCGTGACGGCGTGGATTTTATGACTGTGCATTGCGGAGTGACCCTGGAGTCTGTCGGTAGACTCAGGCGGCAGGGACGGGTCACCGACATCGTAAGCCGGGGAGGCTCGTTCCTAACCGGTTGGATGCTCCACCACGGCCAGGAGAACCCTCTTTTCGAGGAGTTTGACCGGCTGCTGGACATTTGTCTGGAATATGATGTAACCTTAAGCCTCGGGGATGGGTTGCGGCCGGGCTCAATCGCCGACGCTACCGACCGAGCGCAGATCCAGGAGCTGTTGATCCTGGGTGAACTCCTGGATCGTTGTCGGGAAACCGGCGTACAGGCCATGGTCGAGGGTCCGGGCCACGTCCCACTGGATCAGGTAATAATGAACGTTCAGCTACAAAAACGCCTGTGCAAGGGGGCGCCCTTTTACGTCCTCGGCCCCTTGGTGACTGATATTGCACCTGGCTACGACCACATCACTTCGGCCATCGGGGGTGCCGTTGCGGCTATGGCCGGGGCCGACTTCCTCTGCTACGTCACACCGGCGGAACACCTGGGTCTGCCCACCATCGAAGATGTGCACGAAGGCGTCATCGCGGCGCGCATTGCGGCCCACGCCGCCGACCTGGTTAAAAACGTGCCCGGTGCGAAAGACTGGGATCGGCAGATGTCCGAGGCGCGTAAGGCGCTTGACTGGGAGCGCCAGATGGAACTGGCGATCGACCCCGTAAAGGCCAGACAATACCGCGGACAGCTAAACCCCAAGGGCAACCAAGCCTGCACGATGTGCGGCGATTTCTGCGCCATGCGCATCGTCAGTGAATACCTAGGCAAGGACACGTCCGGCTGCTAGTTATCCACAAACGGGGACAGGCTACTTTTTAACGACGTAATCTACCCGACCACCTATCGCTTTGTATCATAGAAGGCTTCGAACGGGGATGTGTATTGCATACAAGAAAAAGTAGCCTGTCCCCGTTTCCTGCCCGTTTCCTGCCTGGAGGTTGAGATATTGCGGCTTAGTGATGTGGGTGAATTCGGACTAATCGAAATGGTGACCCGAAACATTAAACCGGGGGCCGGCGTAATCCTAGGCATTGGTGATGACGCCGCTCTGTACGCAATCCCGGAAGGCTCTTGGCAGATGGTCACCACCGACACCCTGGTCGAAGATGTCCACTTTTCTCTGGAATACACGACTTGGCGCGACTTGGGCTGGAAAGCCTTGGCCGTGAACGTCAGCGATATTGCCGCCATGGGCGGACGGCCGCTTTATGCCGTGATCGGCTTGTGTCTGCCGTCCGATTCGGACATTGTTTCGGTTCAGGAGCTCTATGCCGGACTCGGTGAAGCTGCCGAAGCCTTTGGAGTGTCCCTAATCGGGGGCGATACGGTGCGGGGACCGGCGGTGGTACTAAACATTACCGTCCTCGGTGCGGTAGAAGCCAACCGGGCGGTGTACCGTTCCGGTGCCCGTTCCGGAGACTTGGTAATGGTGACGGGTACCCTTGGTGATCCGGCTGCCGGGCTTTTCCTGCTCCAGAACCCGGACTACGATACCGGGTCCGAAGGCGAGCGCCGGCTGAAGCAGGCCCACCTGCGCCCGGAACCGCGCGTGGAGGCCGCACGCCGAATCAGCGCTGCCGGCGGCGTAACTGCGATGCTGGACGTCAGCGACGGCTTGTCCAGTGATATTGCGCACATCTGCCGGGACAGCGAGGTGGGGGTGCTTATCCGGGGCGACCATATTCCGCTGTCAGATGCCCTACGCGATCTGGCCTCAAGACTGGGCCGCGACCCCCTGGGATGGGCTTTGCACGGGGGGGAGGACTATGAACTGTTGTTCACCATCGACGTGGAACAGGCCGACCGAACCCGGGAGGCGCTGGCCGGCAGTGGTATCGGTTGCGCCGTGATTGGTGAGGTTAGCCCCAAGGAAGATGGTAACCGAATAGTATATCAGGGATCTGTAAAGACCCTCCCCCCGGGCGGGTTCAATCATTTTCGGATGTCAGGAAAGTGAGCGGTGTTCAAGTTAACCAGTAACTCACCAAAAGAGACGAGGGAAATCGGCAGAACCCTGGGCCCCCTTTTGGAGCCCGGGGATATTCTGTGCCTGTACGGACAACTCGGAGCGGGGAAGACCGCCCTGGCCCAGGGTGTAGCCCTCGGGCTGGATATTGAGGGCCCGGTGACCAGTCCGACCTTCATTCTGATTAACGAGTACGAGGGCCGCCTTCCTTTATATCATTTCGACGCCTACCGTCTGGAGGGGGCGGCCGATTTTGCCCTGCTAGGCTACGAGGAATACTTCTACGACGAGGGCGTGTCTCTGGTGGAGTGGGCGGACCGGGTTACCGAAGTGCTGCCGCGGGAGCGGCTGGACATCGAAATCGAGGCGGACGGGGAAGAACGGCGCCGGTTGTGTTTCAATCCGCACGGTAAACGTTATCTGGCGCTGGTGGAGGATTTAAAGAAGCATGCTCGTACTTGGGATTGAGACCTCAGGGCCCTTTTGCAGCGTCGGACTCTTCGGCGGGGATAAGGTACTTGCGGAAAGGACGGTCTGGGGACAGAAAATACATTCGGTGCGCCTGATCCCCTTAATCGAAGGGGTGCTCCAAGACGCCGGCCGAGAGCCCAAAGACCTTGAGGGAATTGCGGTTTCCTCTGGTCCGGGTTCCTTTACCGGGTTGCGCATCGGGCTGACTACGGCCAAATCGCTGGCGCATGCGCTGGATCTGCCGGTGGCCGGGGTGCCTTCGCTGGATGTCCTGGTCTATCCGTTAAGAAACTCAGCCGGCCTGCTGTGTGCCATCGTCCCGGCGCGCAAAGATGAAGTCTACGCTGGGGTATACGACCCCGGCAATCCGGAGCCGCACTGTCTTCACGGCCCGGTCGCCTTGGAGACCGCGACGCTGGTGGAGACGGCCCGCCGCCTGAATGAACCGGTGCTGTTCGTGGGTGAGGCCGTGGGCATTTATCGCGAACTACTGGAGAAAGAACTTGGGGATCAGGTCCGTTTTGCCCCTGCGTCCCTGCAGTCGCGCGGCGCCGTGGTTGCCGAGATGGGTTACACCCGTCTGGTGGATGGCCGCGGCATGACCGCCTTTGCACTACAACCGGAGTATATTCGTCCTCCGGCCGCCGAAGTGTTGTGGCAGGCCCGGAACGTAAGGTGATTTTGTTGGAGCAGCAGATTAAGATTATTGACATGACGGAGCGGCATATCAAGGAAGTAGCGCAGATTGAGAAGGTTTCCTTCCCAACTCCATGGCCGCGCCAGACCTTTGAATTCGAGATCTTCTACAATGAACTGGCGGAGTACATGGTTGCTCTGGACGGGCACAAGGTCGTCGGTTACGGTGGGATGTGGATGGTACTGAATGAGGCCCATATCACTAACGTCGCCGTGCAACCCCGTTATCGGGAAATGGGCATCGGACGGATGCTGATGCTCAGTCTGATGCAGCGGGCGGCCAGTCTGGGTGCTGACCGGATGACGCTGGAGGTGCGGCCTTCAAACGGTCCG
Organism: Desulforudis sp.; assembly: GCA_019084485.1. GTDB lineage: Bacteria > Bacillota > Desulfotomaculia > Desulfotomaculales > Desulforudaceae > SURF-60. The sequence continues at coordinate 5,840 of JAHRFU010000106.1, forward strand.
GCCCGTGACCTTTACCACAGCCTGGGCTTTGTAGAGTGTGGGCTACGTAAGGGCTACTACCAGGACAACGATGAAGACGCCATTATCATGTGGCGGGAACGGTTAAATGAAAAATACCCGAATCAGTCCGAAGTGTAATGGATTCGTTCCAGGTAAGCACGTCCAGGTTACTTAAGAAATGAAGAATACTAAACCCGAATCATTGCGAAGTCTAACCCGGGTCGGTTCATCAGATCTTTTTAACCAGGTATGAGACTACCCCCAGGATCTCCACCTCATTTCCCACGATCGGGCGGTAGGCCCGGTTAGCGGGTTCCAGGCGAATCTTCCCGTCCCAGGCATAAAAACGCTTACAGGTTACCTCCCCGTCCACCCGGGCGATCACGGTCTGCCCGTTTTCAGCTACCGGTTGAGCGCGCACCAGGACGATATCCCCTTCTTCAATGCCCAGATCAATCATGCTGTCGCCCTTCACTTCCAGGCAAAAGGCTGGCTCCCGTACAAACCGGGCGGCGAAGGGGATGTGTTCCAAGATGTTTTCCTCGGCCAGCACCGGGCCTCCGGCTGGAACCCGCCCGAGGAGCGGAACCTCCACTATACTTCCGGTCTCGTTCCGGTCCACCAGGAGACGGGTAACCGAGACGGAAAGTGCATTCGCGATCTTCTCCAGGGATTTTAGACTCGGTTTCGCTCGCCCCTTTTCAATATCACTGAGATACTGTGGTGAGAGGCCAGCCGCCTCGGCCAGCCGGCGCTGGTTCCAGCCCTGTTCCCGGCGGGCTTCCCTAATAATTCCGCCGACCATCATTTCTTGATCCCTCCGCTATAAACGTATATGTGCATTATATATCCGTTATTTTCAGACGTAAACCGCCGAGGGGCTACGATATAGACCGTGCGGCAATGCCCGGGGAAGCTAATCCCGGCTAAACACCCTGATCCGGATTTTGCACAAATCCGCCCGGATATCCGATAATAGTTTCAGAGTAGGGATAAAAACGGATCTGTCTTTATCAATCATCCGGTGGGAGCGGATAAATATGGGGGTTGTCCTGTTCTTTCGGTACGGTGGCGAGGCCGTCTTGTTGGATATTCTGGCGTGTTATACACCGCAGGTGGAGCCGTGCGGGGATGAAGTCCTGGCTGATCTTAAGCCGAATGTACTGGGGGAACTGTCCGCCAAGATGGCAGCGGCCGGTTTCAAAGGGCCCATCGGAGCCGGAGCAAATCCGCTGGTCGCCAAAGCGGCGCTGCTGGCTGGTGAGGGTAGTAGCCGCGGGGCCGGACGGCGGGGCGTATTGGTTCGCCGGCAGTTAGTCAGCGGTTTGCTGTTTCAGGTTCCGTCCGGGTCAGAAGCCCAGTTTATGGCGGGTTTGCCTGTGGATTTTCTCTGGCCGTTGCCGGTGAAAACCATCAAGTTGCTGCGCGGCCTTGGTCTGGTAACCACCGGTGATGTAGCCCGTATCCCTGAGCGCGAGCTGTTTTCCCGTTTCGGAACGGAAGGGATGCTGGCGGCGGCATACAGCAGGGGATGGGACCATCGGAAGGTGCGCTCGCTCTACCCGCCGCCGGACGTGATCTGGACACTTGACCTGGAGCACGTGGAGCGGCGGGATGAATTGGAACGTTCTCTGGGTCTGGGTGCGGAGCAGATTGTCGATACTCTGCGCCGGGACCGGTGTGGATACCGGCACCTGGAACTCGCTTTGCGACTGGAGAGCGGGGTGTTGGTAGAAGGGACGCGCGGGTTTACCGAGGGTGCCCCCGACCCGCTGCGGATGCGGTTTCAACTGGGGATGTTGTTAAGTCTGCTGGCAGTGAGTGCGCCCGCCACCGGGATGCGGGTACAGGCGGGGAAGCTCTATCGCCTGCAGGGCCGGCAGATGGACTTCTTCACGGTCTCCCGGGCCGGTGAGGACGCCCTCCTGCAGACCCTTGGCGCGGTGAACCTGAAGTACCCGGGGAAGCTCGTACGCGGCTTCGCCGATGCAGGCGGCCTCTTCCGCCGCGAGCGAATGCGGGAACTGTACACCGGAAGTTAGACAAGGTGGGAAATGGATACCAGCACCTAGAAGGTGCAGTGCGCGCTGAGGGTATTGCCGGAGCAAACAATTAGGGAGACTTGTAATGACAATACGCCTTCGGGGCTTTCGAACTCTGAAAAGCTTGTATTTTGATACGAATCTAGGGATGTCTCAATTGGACTGTGTCCAATCAAAAATGCACAGTGAGCCGCGGATCAGCGTCGACCGCCTGTCTGAGTGAGCGCAGCAAG
>JAHRFU010000128.1 GCA_019084485.1 Desulforudis sp.
CGCGTGGGGGGGGCGACTTCTATAACTGACCCTATATGTTTATCATCTACTGTTTCAATCCACGCCCCCGCACGGGGGCGTGTATTTAAACTTTACAAAAGATGGAGCAACATTAACAGTATAATCGTCGCCCCCCGCACGGGGGCGTGGATTGAAACAGTAGATGATAAACATATAGGGTCAGTGATAGAAGTCGCCCCCCGCACGGGGGCGTGGATTGAAACCAGTCACTGATAATGGCGCAGCGCATAGCGGATAGTCGCCCCCCGCACGGGGGCGTGGATTGAAACTACTACAACCACGTCCCAAGCATCGAAGCCGTAGAAGTCGCCCCCCGCACGGGGGCGTGGATTGAAACAGACGAGGGGATCGTTGAGAAGCACATCGACCGGTCGCCCCCCGCACGGGGGCGTGGATTGAAACCTGCTGGTTTTGAGAGTTATCGCATATTCTCAAAGTCGCCCCCCGCACGGGGGCGTGGATTGAAACAAGGCCGACCTGGTAAGCAATCGGTTCTCTAATTAAGTAATTAAGGGGACACCGCACTTAATTATGCTTAATTGTGGGCTTTTCTCCTGTGATAGAATACCCGTAAGGTTTCAGGGTACGGAATCATGGTGCAGCCGAGAGGAATGGGTGTCATTGCTGGGTGATCGGCGCGGTGACCCGGGCGCGGGTAGGCTACTACAACCAGACGGGGCGCAGCTACCATGCTTTGGAATGGAATGAGCATCTGGAGATCCTGTGTTTGGTGGGTAATGTATCGGTTAAGGACGGCGCGCCGTTTGTGCACGCGCATGTGACGCTGTCGGACCGGTTCGGTGGGGTGCGCGGGGGGCACCTATTTGGAAGGTACACCTGTGTTTGCGGCCGAGTATGTACTCCGGGAGCTGGTGTCCCAGGACGGAACTCTTGAGCGTGCGTTTAATAAGGAGACTGGCCTCTTCCTCTGGGCGTAGCGGCCGTCCAAAATAATTGAGTGCGGTGTCCCCGTAATCCCAGAACCAAACAACGTGGGTTTAATGGGCCCTCCCCGGCATAGGTTTTACGGGGAGGGTTTTTCTATGGCTTGGAGTGATGTGCGCCGGAAGGCGCGTCGAGCTGTGGCCGACATCTTTGAGATACCAGGTGAGGTGGCGCTGGACCTCCCCAAGATCGTCCTGCTTGGAAATGTGCAGGTCTTCATCGAAAACCATCGCGGGATTGTGGAGTACACCAACGAGGTGGTTCGCGTGGTAGTGCCGTCGGGCGAGGTTAGTGTCCACGGTCAGGGCCTCATACTGCGCAATATTCAGAAGGACGAGATTTGTGTGGAGGGTGAGATTGAGAGTTTGAGTTTTGTCTGATGAAAGCGGTCTGCTGAGAGGCTTCCAGGTTGTACTTTAGGGGTGAAATTGAGAGCTTGAGCTTTGTCTGATGAGAGGGGCCCGGGGGGTCCTAGGAAATAGAGGCCAATGGGCTCATGTGGTGGACAATGCTGACGGGCTCTCTAGTTTGATTTTTGCCGGGGGAGGGTGTAAACTTTGTTTGTCCTGAGAATGCTGTCGTTTCTGCTTGGCTACGTGACAATGGTGGTGCGTGGTGATGCGCTGGAGCGCTTTATTAACATGGCCAACAGCCGGGGCATCCGGTTCTGGGATATCCGGCGCATCGGGCCCGATGAGATCCTTCTCAGGACCAGGGTTACCGGAGTAAAGCCGCTGCGTCATATCGCCCGGCGTACGGGCAGCCGTTTTCACGTGTCTGAGAAGATTGGACTGCCCTTCCTGCTCTACCGCCTCCGGCGGCGTAAGATGATGACCCTGGGCGCGGTTCTTTTCCTGTTTGCACTGTACTTCCTTTCCTCGTTCGTGTGGATCGTGGATGTGAAAGGGAACGCGGTGATTCAGCGCCAGGAGATTGTCGGGGTGGCCCGCGAGGCCGGTCTCTATCCGGGTGCCTCGAAGTGGCGTTTTGAAGTGAGCGGGGTGGAGCAGCGGCTCAGAGACGAAATGCCCCGCATCGCCTGGGTGGGCATTGAGATCCGGGGAACACGGGCGTACATTTCGGTGGCTGAGAAGAAGCTGGTGACCGATGATAACGATTCCCCGTCTAACATCCTTGCGGCGAAGGCGGGATTAGTGAAGGAAGTCCTGGTTCTGAGCGGTCAGGCAGTGGTTCGCGAGGGGGATACGGTTTTACCGGGACAGCTCCTGATTACCGGGGAGATCTGGCCGGGGGCGATTCTGGAAGAGAAGGAAGACTCGATTCTAGAACTTAGACCCCGGTATGTCCGCTCCCGCGGTATTGTGCGGGCCAGAGTCTGGTACGAAGAATACGGCGAGGTCCCGTTAAGTGAGGAGATCAGGGAATTAACGGGCCGGGAGGAGCGGCAGACGGCATTGCGGGCAATGGGTCGGACCATCGTCGTGGCCGGTGCGCGAAAGTCCCCCTTCAAGGACTTTGACCAGGACATGGATCTGGTGGAGCAGCTCGGTTGGAGGAATTACACTGTCCCTGTCGAAGTGATAACGACCACATTCCGGGAGGCTAAGACGACGGTCGAACGGCGCAACCGGTCGGAGGCTTTACAGATTGCGGAAGACCGTGCCGTGCAGATTCTGACGGGGGGTCTTCCTGAGGATATCAAGATCCTTAACCGGCGGGTTGAAGTGGTACGTACCGGCAAGAGTGAGGATCTGGTGCGGGTTAAGGTGGTCCTGGAGACCTTGGAGGACATCGGGAAGGAAAAGTACTTTCAATAGTTTGTGATTCTATTGCTAGGAGGCATTAGCCAGGATTGATAGAGCAGGTTGAACTCCGGATGGAAATGGAAAACGCGAACGTGACGGCGGCTGTTTTCGGCCGCTACGATGAGCATCTGAAGGTAATCGAAAATCAGCTCGGCGTGACGTTGGTAACACGTAACGGTGATTTAGTGATCATGGGTTTAGAGGGACAGGCGGAAATGGCGCGGACGGTGGTGCAGCATCTAGAGTCATTTTACAAGGAGCGTCAGGAGCTTACCCAGAGGGACGTGCGCTACATCATCAACACGGTGCGGCAGGGCCAGCAGTCGGGCCTGAAAGGCCTGGCTCAGGAAGTGATCATTTCCACTCCGCGGGGCAAAAAGGTCCGCCCAAAGACGGTGGGGCAGCAGCACTATGTCCGGTTGATGCGGGAAATGGATCTCGTGTTGTCGATCGGGCCGGCCGGTACCGGCAAGACCTATCTGGCAGTGGTGATGGCGGTTCGGGCGCTGAAGGCCAAAGAGGTTAACCGGCTGATTTTAACCCGACCGGCAGTGGAAGCCGGCGAGAAGCTTGGCTTCCTGCCAGGCGACCTGCAGGACAAGGTTGATCCCTACCTGCGCCCACTTTACGACAGTCTTTATGATATACTGGGGTTGGAAAATACCCAGCGTTATTTGGACAGGCATATCATCGAAGTGGCGCCCTTGGCCTATATGCGGGGCAGAACACTGGAAGACGCCTTCATCATTCTGGACGAGGCTCAGAACACAACTCCGGAGCAGATGAAGATGTTTCTTACCCGCCTCGGGTTTGGTTCGAAGGCGGTGGTCACTGGTGACATTACCCAGATCGACCTGGCCAAGGGCCAGACTTCAGGTCTGATTGAGGCACAAAGTGTGCTGGCCGGTATTGAGGGCATCGGGTTTGCCTACCTGACCGGGGCGGATACGGTGCGTCACCCTCTGGTGACCGAGATCGCGTCCGCATATGAGCGGGCGGGCAGGCTGGAATAGGAGTGACGGAATGGGTCTAAAAGACCTGATCCATAAATCCGGTGTCGGTCTTTCAACAGCGGTGCGCAGAGAAAGGGTCCGCCGAGTGGCTGTGGTCCTGTTTTTCTTTGCGCTTCTGGTCTTTCTATTGTCTGTAGAGCTGTTCCCGCACAATATGAAACTGGGTGCGGGTCAGCCTTCGCCGCGTACCATCAAGGCACCCCACGCGGTTACTTTTGAAGACAAGGCGAAGACGGAAGAAGCCCGACGTCAGGAATCGGCCAGGGTACAACGGCAGTACGACTTCGACCCACAGGTTACGGTGGCCGTCCAGGATGAGGTCGCCGAGGTGCTCAGCGCGCTGAGAGCCATCCAGGCTGATGAAACGCTGGAACGGGCGGAGAAGGTCGAGCAGATTAAGGAAAACCTGCCCTTTGCGCTGGCAGCCGATGTCGTCGGAACACTGGCTGACGGATCTCCGGCAAACTTAGAGATTTTGGGCCGGGAACTAGGGGCCATGATCGAACGGATCATGCAACGCGAGGATGGCATTAGGGCGGAGCATCTGCCTGAGGCTAAGAGGCAACTTCAGGACGACATCCGGGACAGCGGGTTTACTCGTCCGCATGAAATGCTGGCTCGTGGGCTAGTTGATGAGTTACTCCGGCCCAATTCCTTCTACAACGCGGTGCTGACTGAACAGCTGCAGCGGGCGGCGATGGATCAGGTGCCTCCGGTTCAGGTTTCCGTGAAAAAAGAAGAGAAGATTATCGGTGAGGGTGAGATCGTAACCGCCGAGCACCTGGCCAAGCTCCAGGCCGTGGGTCTGCTACAGCAGCCGTTGCCCTTTAAGAGCGTAATCGGTGTGGCTCTGATGATATTGTTGCTGTTGGGTGGGGTGCTGTTCTACATTTACCGTCAGCACCGGGAGATATACCGTAACATTCACTATCTGTACCTAATCGGGATCATCCTGGTTACCGTGTTTCTGCTGGGCAAGATCCTTATCGCCGTAAACGTCGCCCAGTGGCCGGAGTTCGGAACCCTGATGGGGTACGGCGTACCCGTGGCTGCAGCCGGAATGCTGATTGCGATCCTCATCGACTTCCGTCTGGCGGTCGTGGTTGTCGCGGTAATGGCTGTCCTGCTCGGGATGATGACCGGTAATGACCTCCGTTTCGCCTTGGTCGGGCTGGTCGGCGGTGTGGCCGGTGTGTTCAGTGTGTCCAAGCTGAGCCAGCGTACCGATCTGGTGCGAGCGGGGCTTTTCGTGGCAGTGGCGAATACCGCGGCTGTCTTTTCGGTAGGCCTGATTACGAACGAGTCGTGGGGACTGCTGTTAACTTCGAGCCTGGTACTGGGGGTTGGCAACGGCCTGCTGTCCTCAATTCTAGCCAACGGGGCGCTGCCCTTCCTGGAAAGCACCTTCCGGATCACTTCCACCGTGAAGCTTCTGGAACTGGCCAATCCGGCTCAGCCGCTCTTGCGTAAGCTCCTGCTGGAGGCACCGGGGACTTATCATCACAGCATCATCGTTGGGAACCTTGCTGAAGCCGCTGCGGACGCTGTCGGCGGGGATTCCGTGACGGTCCGGGTCGGTGCCTACTACCACGACGTAGGCAAGATCAGGCGTCCGTACTTCTTTATCGAGAACCAGATGGGCGCGGAGAACCCGCATGACAAGATCGCCCCCGGGCTTTCCACGCTGATCCTGACTTCACACGTTAAGGATGGCGTTGAGATGGCCCGGGAGCAGAAACTGCCCGAGAAGATCGTGGACATTATCGAGCAGCATCACGGGACCAGCATTATCAATTTCTTCTACCACAAGGCGCTGGAGCAGGACGAGAAGAACGTGGTCAAGGCCGATGACTTCCGGTACGAAGGGCCGAAGCCGCAGAGCCGGGAAGCCGCGATTGTGATGTTGGCGGACGCTGTGGAGGCGGGGGTGCGGTCGCTGTCCAATCCCACGGAGGGCAAGATCGAAGGCCTGGTGCGCAAGATTGTGAAGGACAAGCTCGATGACGGACAACTGGAGGAGTGCGACCTTAACTTCAAGGATCTTAACCGGATCAGCTCCGCCTTCGTGCGGGTTCTGACGGGTATTTTCCACCGCCGGATTGAGTATCCTGATGCCAAGGATGTGGAAAGGAGAAAGGCCCGGAATGAGCGTAGTGGTAAGCAATTTACAGGATAGTACCGAAGGTATCGAGAGCCTGTCCCAGGCAGCCGTGAACGCGGCCCAGGCGGTGCTGGTGCGCGAGGAGCGGGTGAACGGGGTTGAGGTGAGCGTGGCTCTGGTCGATGACGAGCGGATCCGTGAACTGAACCGGGACTACCGGGGTAAGGATCAGCCCACAGACGTACTTTCCTTTCCGATGGACGAGGATGACATGGACGAAGCAGGGGTGCCCACGCTCCTGCTGGGGGACGTCGTCATTTCCATCCCCACAGCAGCCCGTCAAGCTCTGGAATACGGTTGGCCGCTGGAAACCGAGGTGGCCAGATTAACTGTACATGGTACATTGCACCTGCTCGGTTACGACCACGAGGTGGATGAGGTTGAGGGTGAACGGATGCGCCGACGCGAAGAGGAAATACTGCAGGGGCTGGGTATTGAGCTATGATCCAGCCGGTGTCTGACGCTGATCTGGTTCAAAGGGCGCTTGCCGCACGCGAGTACGCCTATGCCCCCTATTCCGGCTACCAGGTGGGAGCCGCCGTGCTGACCGCCGATGGCCGGGTGTTCACCGGGTGTAATATTGAAAACAGCTCTTATGGGCTTACAGTTTGTGCCGAGCGGGTTGCCCTCCTCAAA
>JAHRFU010000041.1 GCA_019084485.1 Desulforudis sp.
AGTCCGTCATCCAAGAACAGAACCCGGTCGGCCACTTCTCGGGCAAAGCCCATTTCGTGGGTTACGACGGCCATGGTCATGCCCTCGCGGGCCAGATCCTTCATAACTGCCAGAACCTCTCCAACCATTTCGGGATCAAGTGAGGATGTCGGCTCATCAAACAACATCACTTTGGGCTGCATAGCCAAAGCCCGTGCAATCGCGACACGCTGTTGCTGACCGCCCGAAAGCTGGCCCGGGTACACATTTGCCTTCTCGCTAAGCCCCACCTTGGCCAATAGAGCATGGCCACGTTCATTAGCTTCCTTAGGCGTCATCTTCAAAACTTTGGAGGGGGCAAGGGTAACGTTCTGCAGGGATGTTTTATGGGGAAACAGGTTAAACAACTGGAATACCATCCCGGTTTTTTGTCTAACCTTGTTAAGATCCACTTTAGGGTCGGTGACCGATACTCCATCGATGGTGATTTCGCCTCCGGTCGGCATCTCCAGCATGTTGAGGCAGCGCAGAAAAGTGCTCTTGCCGGAGCCGCTGGACCCGATCATACAAACGACCTCGCCCTCCGAAATACGGCAGGTAATCCCCTTAAGCACTACCAGAGACCCAAAATTTTTGGTCAGGTTATTAACCTCGATCATCGGTTTTGAGCCTCCTTTCCAGCCAGTCAACCAGTCGTGATAGGGTAAGGGTCATCGCCAAATACATAAAGGCTACGGTCAGGTAGATCGGGAAGGGCTGGTAATACTCCGCATTGATCAACTGACCGCGTCTGGCCAGTTCTTCGAATCCGATGGCAGCCAAGATCGCCGTATCCTTAAGCATCGCAATAAATTCATTGCCGAGCGGGGGAATGACCCGCTTGAACGCCTGCGGCAGGATTACGTAGCTCATGGCCTGAAAATGGGACATCCCCAAGGAACGGGCGGCTTCCATTTGGCCCCGTTCGATCGACTGCACACCTGCTCGGAAAATCTCGGCGATGTACGCTCCGCTGTTTAGACTGCACACTAAGATCGCTGCAGTCCAGATGTCCAATCGGAAACTCTTGAACGCTTGCGGCAAGTCATAGGTGGCAACCAACCAACTCTGGGTGTCGTTCACTATTTGAGGTAAACCAAAATACACCAGCAATATTTGCACATAAAGCGGCGTACCCCGGAAGAAGTCAACGTATGCTGTGGCAAGGCCCTTGACTAGCCGCTTCTTTGAGAGACGGCCTAGGCCTGCAAATAAACCGAGAACACAGCCGATGGCCACGGATATGGATGTGATCTTGAGAGTGACCCAGGCACCCATCATGAGTACCGGAAAGATTGTTACAACTAGGTCCAAGCCATTCACTCCAAGGGGATTAGACGGGGAATGAGCGTACAGAGGCTACGCCCATTCCCCCATCCCTGAACTTGCTTATTCCTCGAAGGCGTCCAATGCTTCCTGAACGGTGATCGTCATTAACTCATCGGGCACTTCGCCGAACCATTCAGCATAGATCTCTGCGAACTTGCCATTGTCTTTTAGGGTCTTCAGTGCGCCGTTGATTTCCGCGTACAGGTCGGGCTTGCTCTTCGGTACTGCGATGCCGTAGTACTCGCTGGAGAGCATCTCGCCCACGACCTTAACGTCACCCTTGGCGTCCTTTTCAATGGCATACAGGGTTACCGGAGCGTCATTGACCACAGCGTCGGCCGAACCCTGCTTCAGGGCCAGGAAGGCCTCGGGGATACGGTCAAAGGTGACAATGCTGGTGGACGGGTCGGCTGTTCTGACCTCGTTGGCCTTATCAGCACCAGTGGTACCGATCTGCACCGCCAGCTTCTTCCCGGCCAAGTCGTCGAAGGAGTTGATGGACTCGTTGTTCGCCGCTACGGCGATGATCAGACCGGACTTGTAGTAGGGATCGGTGAAGTAGACCATTTCCGCTCTGGACGGCTTAATGGTCATGGCCGAAATGACAGCGTCGATGGTTCCGGAAGTCAGGGCCGGGATCAGGCCGTCAAAGGTCATGCTCTGGATCTTGTAGTCATAGCCTAGTTCATCCATAATTGCGGCCATGAGATCCATGTCAAAACCGATGTACTTGCCGGAAGCGGTGTCCTGCCATTCGAATGGGGCATAGGCGGTATCAGAACCGATGAGCAGGGTCTTCTTCTGAGGGGGGTCCGAAGGTGCGGGAGTCGAGGTGCCTCCACCACAGCCGGCGGCAAATAACAGGGCCATAATGGCCAGACCGGCTAACAGCAGTCTCGTAAACTTTGACAACGTAATTCCTCCTCTTTTATCAATCTGTCTGTGGGTACTAATGGGAGCATATTTCTTGAGCGGTGCGATTTACCTCCTTTCCCTGCGCGCATTTTCACCAACACACAAACTTCGCCTTTTTGACTTAAAAGTCCTGCTCCGACCGGCCAATTTCCGGCCGGTTTCCAGACTATTGACACTGACCCGTCCCGGTGCAACAATGTAATGAGCTTAGGGGGTTCTTCGAGATTGGAGCAATCACAGTACAAACAGGTATTTGCGGATATTGCTCTTCTATTTGTGGCCTTTGTCTGGGGCATCACCTTTGTTGTTGTCAAAGAAGCATTGACCGACATTGGACCCTACTACTTTCTAGCCATCCGGTTTGGAATTGCTTTTCTGTTTCTGGCGTTAATCTGCTGGCGTTCATTTCTGAACGTAAACCGTTCCTGCCTTACCGGCGGACTCTTCATCGGCTTGGCCCTTTTCGGGGGCTACGCCTTCCAGACCGTAGCTCTTCAGTATACATCGGCTGCTAACGCGGGTTTTATCACCGGGCTTTCGGTGGTGCTCGTGCCAGTCTTTGCAGCCTTTCTCACGCGGGTTATACCTTCGCCAATTACAGCCATCGGTGTTGCTAGCGCCACGGTAGGCCTGGGATTGCTGGCGGTGCAGGGTGATTTTACTTTTAATTACGGCGATATTCTGGTCTTCATGTGTGCGGTGTGCTTCGCCACGCATATTATCCTGGTGGGGAGGTATGCCCCCTGTTTTGACCCGGTGATGCTGGCCATCATTCAGATTGGCACCGTCGGCCTGATCAGCGCCCTAATCGCGCCCTGCGTTGAAGCCTTCCCGCTGGAACTTACCCGTTCGGTACAGATCGCGCTGCTGGCCACCGCCATACCAGCGACAACACTGGCCTTCCTGATCCAGAACTGGGCCCAGAAGTTTACCTCTCCAACTCATACCGCCATCATCTTCACCATGGAGCCGGTGTTCGCCGGTCTGGCGGCCTGGCTGTGGGCCGGGGAGATATTGGGAGCCAGACAATGGATTGGTGGTGCCTTAATTGTGGTGGGAATGTTGATTACTGTAGTGAAGATCACAGAACACCAAAATACCGTTAAGCACATGGAGGGCGCTCCACGGCAGAAGGATGTTCGAGCCGGGTAGGAAACGGGGACTCGACGGTTTTTCTCGTATGTAAGACACATCTCCGTTCTAAGCCTTCTATAGATACGAAAAGATAGGTAGTAGCGTAGAGTATGTCGCGAAAAAGCTGCCTGTCCCCGTTTCCTACCCGGGTGGAATTTGCCGAAACTATGCCCAAAGTTCTAAAATATGTAATTATAAGGATGAAGGGCGGTGTATGCCACAATGGAACTGAAACAGGCCATTAGGGTGTTCCACTACGGCGAGCAGGTCAAGACCCTGCTGATTAACGCGAGCAACCTGACATTGGAACTCGAGAAGCTGGAAGAGAACGAACGGGAGGCAGGGATCAAGATATACAAGGGGGTCCTTGAACAGGTTCGGGGAGAGATTAAAATGGCCGGCTACCTGGCCGAGTTGCCCCCGTTCCAACTGGTAGATAGCAAAGTGAAGGAAGCTATTTGGGAGGTGCACATCCGCAGGCCTGAAGAGGTTTGCCGGATCCTGGGGGAGGCAATATCGCTGACGGTGTCTCTGACCTTGGATGCGGCCAAGGAGCTAAAGGAAAAAGACCTGCTGTAGGGATCAGTCCATTACCGCGCAGGGTCCAGTGGCGCATTTGCCACAGACATCGCAGAGGCCGATAGCGCCGTAGTGGTCGTTGACTTCCAACAGGCGCTCGTAGCACCGTTGCCTGTCAAGCCCAGATACGGTGAGCGCTCCGGTCGGGCAGGAGCGGACACAGTGGCGGCAGCTTTTCCCCTGCCGTATAAGGCAAAACTCGGGGGCCGGAGCATCCGGCTCTTCAATCGTGGCGTCCAACACCAGGCTACCCAAGCGACCCAGACACCCTCTCCGGGTGATCAACATGTGGTGCAGTCCGAACTGTCCCAAACCGCAAATCCAGGCGACGTGCTTATGCGACCAAAAGGAGACCAGCTTTTCGACATCAAAGTTGTGAGTGGGCTGTTCGTATGCCGTTCGGATTCCCCCGACCTCTAAATGCCCTTTAACATTGGCGCAGATGTCTCTAATCAACTGGTTGGTTTCAACGTAGGCCACCGCCCATTCCCGCGCCACATAGGGATGGCATCGGTTGATTTCACCCAGCGCCCGGCTGAAGGGTAAGAAGAAGGCCACCACTGACCGGGCTTCCGGCAGCAGATCTGTCGGCAACAGGTGGGCGGGGTCGACGATCTCTTTCAACTGCGCGAACCGGGGATCAGAAGCGGATGCAACCCCCAGAAGCGGTGTGCGGTAGGTCGTGGTTAGGTTGGATTGGTCGATGGTGTTCCTGATGATTCTCTCGATGCTCTGCTTCACCTAAATCATCTCCCCAAGCATTATAGCACACCGGCCGGTATCACTAGAATTGTATTGACTATGCTCCTTAGCTGGATTAGCTTAAGTAATAACCGCCGCTATCGGGGAGAGTTGAAGAGTTGAAGCAGATAGAAGATGCACACGGGCCGTTGATTAATCCGTATTTGGCCGTCGGCCTAGGGGTTCTAGCGGTCTCCTTCTCCTCGATTTTTACCAAAATGGCTGACGCTCCCCCCACAGTGATCGCCTTTTACCGGCTCGGTCTGGCTACCCTGGTGCTTTTACCTTTTGCCCTCCGTGGTTTGCCGCTGAAGGAGCTAAGAAGTATCAGCCGTCAGGACCTGAAGCTGGCTTTTGCGGCGGGCAGCCTGCTAGCGCTCCATTTCACGGTCTGGATCACCTCACTGAACTATACATCGATAGCCAGTTCCACAGTCCTGGTTACAATGCAACCGCTCTTCGTAATCGCCGGTAGCTTCCTCATTTTAAAGGAGAGAATCGGCACAGTAGCGCTCCTTGCCACCGGTCTGGCCCTCACCGGAAGCATCATCGTCGGCATCAGCGACTTTCAAGTCGGCGAACAGGCTCTCTATGGTGACTTCCTGGCCTTAATGGGGGCCGGCTTTGTGGCCGGATACGTGTTGATCGGGAGGAGTCTCAGGGCCCGACTTTGCGTGGTTAGCTATACATTCCTAGTCTATGGATCGTGTACGCTTGTACTCCTCGGATTCTGCCTGGCCACTTCCGCACCGCTCTATCCGTATCCGGGCACCGACTGGTATTGCTTCATTGCCCTGGCCTTGATCCCCACATTGCTCGGGCATTCAGTGTTCAACTGGGCCTTGCGCTATGTGAAGGCCACAGTGGTTTCAGTCAGCATCCTCGGCGAGCCGGTAGGGGCATCCATCCTGGCTTACTTCATATTCGCGGAAACGCCTGCGATGCTACAGGTGCTTGGCGGCCTCGTAATCATGGGTGGGATTACGGTGTTTTATCTGGCGACCAGGCAGGAGGAATCGCGCCCCCGCACCGTGGGGCTTCCGGTATCGGATAAGATTTGATTGAATAATTCGGACATTGCAGCAGGAAATCGGCGATAATTTGTAGAAAACAGTTTTGCTGCCAACATAGCTAATGTAAACCCAGATTCTGTGACTAAATGCCCTTCACAATGACAGCGGGAGGTGGGACCGCTTTAATCACCATGGGTGAAATTATTAGAGACTCATATTTTAAGGAGGGCCTATAAAGTTGAGAAGAAGTAAACTCTTGTCCATGATGATCCTGGTGCTGTTCGTGGCTGCGATCTTTGCTGGTTGCGGTGGCGGAAACCAGACTCCGGCACCCGCCGATGAGACTGTGAAAATCGGGTTCCTTGGTGCTAAGACCGGCGGGCACGCATCGTATGGTATCGAGACTCTTAAGGGTATGAAGATGGCTGCTGACGACGTAAACGCCGCTGGCGGAATCCTTGGCGGCAAGAAGCTGGTTATCGTGGAAGAAGATCACGGCAGTAAGGATGACCAGGCTGCCAGCGTAACCCAGAAAATGATCACTCAGGGTACGGTTGCCATCGTCGGTGACCCGACGACCGGATTTACGAAAATTGCCGGTCCCATCGCCCAGGGCGCAGGCGTCGTGTTGATGTCAGCCGGAGCCGTTGGCGAAGGTGTCGTCGAAATCGGCGACTTCATTTACCGTGACACCCTGCTGGACAAGGTTGGCGCTCCGTTAGTGGCCAAGTACCTGGCGAGCGAACTAGGTTGGAAGAAGGTCGTACTGGTTACTTCAACCAACAACGACTACAGTGTGGGACTGTCTAAGCTGTTCCGCGACGGTCTAGCTGCCAATAACATCGAAATCATTGCTGAGCAGACCATTCAGGACAGCGACCAGAACTTCTCTGCCCAGGTCACGTCGTTCAGCAACAAGGATTTTGACGGTATCGTTTTCACTGGTTACTACACTGAGGGCGGCCTGTTAATGAAAGAGGTCCGCAAGCAGGGTCTCGATCACGTGATGGTCGGAGGCGACGGTCTCCTGGCTCCGGTTCTGTGGGAGCTTGGTGAAGATGCGGTGGAAGGTAGCATGGTCTACACCGGTTTCGCCGCTGATCCGGCAAACGCTTCGCCGAAGACGCTAGCCTTCATCGATGCCTACAAAGCGAAGAACGGCGGCACACTGCCCGACATGTTCTCCGCGCAGGGCTACGACGCTGTGATGCTACTGGTTGACGCCATTGAGGCCGCCGGCAGTGCCGCTCCGGCTGAGTTCAAAGAAACATTAAAGGTAACGTCCAACTGGGAGGGTGTCACCGGCACGATCAGCTTCGGACCCGACCGCGAGCCGATTAAGAGCCCGGTATATCTCCTGGAAGTGAAAGACTCTGAGTTCTCAGTGAAAGCCACAATTGATCTCTAGATTCTAGGTTTTGAACGGCCATTGCACGAATTGCGTTCGTGCAATGGCCGCTTCTATGTTCATTCGCGGAGGCAAACCCACGCATGACGACAGACATCGTCCTACAACAATTACTTAACGGTCTTACGCTTGGATCTACCTACGCTCTGATCGCCCTCGGTTACACGATGGTCTATGGCATTATTCAGCTAATTAACTTTGCCCACGGCGACGTCTACATGATCGGGGCCTTTGTCGGGCTGACCATGGTTGTCGTCTTTGGGATCAATATCTGGGCGGCTCTTTTCGTGGCGATGATCGCTTGTGTCCTTGTGGCGATGACCATCGAACGAGTTGCCTACCGCCCGCTGCGGCGCTCCACACGCTTAGCCCCGCTGATCTCCTCGATCGGCGTTTCGATATTTCTCCAGACCCTGATGACTTCGATGAAAGGTCCCCAGCCTGTCGGTTTTCCGCAGGTGGTGAGCAACACGATCTACACTATCGGACCGGTGAAGATCGCTCTTGTTCAGATTATTATCCTGCTGGTGGCAGCGGCGTTGATGATCGCACTTCAATTGATTGTCAAACGAAGCAAGATCGGTAAGGCCATGCGGGCCACTTCTGAGGACTACGATACCGCCAGTCTGATGGGTGTGAACGTGAACCGGGTCATTTCCTTTACGTTTGCCATCGGAGCGGCACTGGCCGCCGCCGGCGGTGTACTGATTGGTATGTACTTTAATTCCGTCTTTCCCTTAATGGGGGTAATGGCTGGCCTCAAGGCTTTCTGCGCGGCAGTGGTCGGGGGGATCGGCAGTATTCCCGGTGCGGTTATCGGAGGGTTATTCATTGGCGTGGCGGAGGTTTTTGGGGTGGCCATGGGACTGGGCTCCTATAAGGACGCCATCGCCTTCGCCCTGCTGATTCTGGTTCTGCTCATCAAGCCCACAGGCATCCTTGGGCAGCCCATTCAAAGGAAGGTGTAGCCCTGGATGGAAGAATTGCTCCGCCAGTATATGAATCTTTACTATATCCAGGTGCTGACGCTGATCTGCATTATGATGATCGCTGCCCTCGGTCTGCACCTGATTACTGGTGTTACCGGGCAGTTGTCCTTCGGGCACGCCGCTTTCGTGGGCATCGGTGCGTACGCCGCGGCGCTCAGTAACATCCATTGGGGACTGCCGTTTCTGATCTGTGTCTTGCTGGGTGGGCTTGCTGCGGCGCTTGCAGGAGTTCTGGTGGGATTTCCGAGTATGCGTCTTACAGGTGACTATCTGGGGATCGCCACCCTTGGATTCGCGGAGATCGTACGCGTAATCCTAATGAACATGGATATCACCGGGGGGGCCAGGGGCCTGGCCGGAATTCCCCGGGAAACAACTTTGGTGTTGGCATTCGTGCTTGCGGCCGTAGCCATCTGGACGATGTACCGAATCCAGGATTCGCGTTTCGGGCGAGCCCTGGTTGCTATTCGGGAGGATGACATCGCCGCCGAGTGTAATGGGATTAACGGGTTATGGTATAAGGTTTCCGCTTTTGCGATCGGTTCCTTTTTCGCGGGTGTCGCCGGGGGGCTGTATGCTCACTTCCTGCAGTACCTGAATCCAAGCGGGTTTGGGTTTGCTAAATCGTTTGAAATCCTGACCTTTGTGGTGTTAGGTGGCCTGGGCAGTATTCCGGGTACCGTGCTCGGCACTACTATTCTCACGCTGTTGCCCGAGGTCTTGCGTTTCAGTGCCGAGTACCGCATGATGATGTACGGCCTGCTGATGGTAATCATGATGATCTTCCGTCCTCGTGGATTACTGGGAGGCGTTGATCTCCTTCCGCTCCTCAAGCGGATGCTGTACAGCCTTCGGAAGAAACAAACGCCCTTAAACGGCGACGGAAACGGGAGGTCGGTGTAGTTGAGTACCCCGTTGTTGGAACTTAGCGGTCTGACCATTCGTTTCGGGGGATTGACCGCGGTGGACCGGCTCGATATGAAGATCCCGGTATCGAACATCCGTGCTTTGATCGGCCCCAACGGAGCGGGTAAGAGCACAGTCTTCAACGCGATTACGGGAATCTACCGTCCTACAGAAGGCCGGATTACTTTCCAGGGCCAGGATATCACGGGTAAGCATCCTTACCGAATCTCTGCGCTGGGGATTGCCAGAACCTTTCAGAACATTCGGCTCTACAAAACCCTCTCGGTGCTGGACAACGTACGTATTGGTGCTCACGGTATCGGGCGCGGCGGTCTCTTTGGGGCCATTGTCCGGCCGCCGGGGATCAAGGCGGAGGAGAGGCGGATCAACGAGGCCTCTGGGGATGCCCTGGAGTTGGTTGGCCTGCTGCGTAAGAAGGATGAACGGGCAGACAGCCTATCATACGGCGAGCAGCGACGCTTGGAGATCGCTCGGGCACTGGTGTCAGCCCCCCAAATACTGTTGCTTGATGAACCGGCGGCGGGGATGAACCCTCAGGAAAAAGAGCGCCTGATGCTGATGATCCAGCAGATTGCAGCCAGGGGTGTGACGATTTTCCTGGTTGAACACGATATGAAGTTTGTAATGGACCTAGCTCAGCAGGTTACAGTTTTGGACCACGGCCGCAAAATCTGTACCGGGACTCCGGATGAGGTGCAGTCGAATCTCAGTGTGATTGAAGCGTACCTAGGGAAGGAGGAGGCCGTTTAGTGCTGCTCGAATTGAGAGACGTTTCAGTAAGCTATGGTGCTATTCGGGCCTTGGAAGGCATCTCCTTGGACGTGGACGAAGGTGAGATCGTGGCCCTAATCGGAGCGAATGGGGCAGGGAAGAGCACTACTTTACGGACCATCTCCGGACTAGTTCCGTCAAACGACGGAAAGGTACATTTCAGTGGTAAAGACATCACCCGGACAGCCCCGAGCAAAGTGGTCTTCATGGGGATTTCTCACGTGCCCGAAGGCCGCAAGGTGTTTGGTCGCATGTCGGTGCAGGAGAACCTGGAGATGGGTGCCTACGTCCGTAAGGGCGGACGGGAGACGAAGGATGCGATTGAGGAAATCTACGTGCGCTTTCCCAGGCTCCGTGAACGCCGGGCGCAGCTTGCCGGAACGCTCAGCGGCGGTGAGCAGCAAATGCTGGCGATCGGTCGAGCGTTGATGTCTAAGCCGCGCCTTTTGCTGATGGACGAGCCTTCGATGGGTCTGGCCCCGATGCTTGTC
>JAHRFU010000012.1 GCA_019084485.1 Desulforudis sp.
ACGAGGTGTGGTAAGTGTCGTGGCGCATCTGATCGGTGACCGGATGCAGGAACTGATTAACGCCTATACGTCCGGTAATCCGAGCTTGGCAGCCAAGATCCAAAGCCGTCTGTATCCGCTGATGAAGGGGATGTTCATCGACACCAACCCCGTACCGGTAAAGGCAGCCCTCAATCAAATGGGCTGGAACGTAGGCGGTACCCGTCTACCCCTGTCCGGACTGAGCCCGGATAAGGAAGCGAAGCTGAGGGAACTATTGAAGTCCCATAATCTGATTTAGGATGCCATCAGGCAAATTCCAGGCCGCTTCGCCAAGGTATCGGGCTGCTTGTCCAATGGTCAGAAATGGTATATAATATCTTCAACTATATAATTGAACGGATTAGAACCACAAAACCTATAATCCTGGAGGTGTAAGTTTGGCGCGCGAATCCAAACTTCAGATCATCCCTCTTGGAGGACTGGGTGAGATTGGGAAGAACCTGACTGTTGTTCGGTATGGTAATGATATCATTCTAATCGACTGCGGCCTCGCCTTTCCCGAGGAAGAAATGCTCGGGATAGATGTCGTTATCCCTGATATCACTTATCTGCTAGATCACAGGGATCTGGTACGGGCGATCCTGCTTACGCACGGGCATGAGGACCACATCGGTGCGTTGCCTTATGTCCTGCGCCAGATTAACGTGCCTGTGTACGGCACCAAGCTCACCCTTGGACTCCTGGGCGGAAAACTGAGAGAAACAGACTTCGAAGACAAGGCGATGCTGTGCCCCATCAAACCACGTGATATCGTGGAAATCGGCCCTTTCCGGATCGAGTTCATTCGTGTCTCGCACAGCGTCCCTGATGCTGTCGGAATGGCCATTCAGACTCCTCTCGGGCTAATTGTGCACACCGGAGACTTTAAAATCGACCACACGCCGGTTGACGGTGACGTGATCGACCTGCAACGCTTTGCCCACCACGGTGAGAAGGGTGTACTCGCTTTACTGTCCGACAGCACGAACGTCGAGCGGCCTGGCTACACCATGTCCGAAAGCACTATCGGTGCCACCTTTGACGAGGCCTTTAAGGAAGCTCGAGAACGAATCCTGGTGGCCACCTTTGCCTCCAACGTCCATCGCCTGCAGCAGGCAGTATTGGCGGCTCACCGTCACGGCCGCAAAGTGGCGGTGGTCGGGCGCAGTATGGTCAATGTGGTGTCCATCGCTTTCCAACTCGGGTATCTGAAGATTCCCCCCGGCACATTGGTGGAACTGGATGAGGCAAACCGCTTGCCACGCAATCAGGTGGTGATCCTGAGCACCGGGAGTCAGGGTGAACCCATGTCGGCCCTGACCCGGATGGCCTTGGGGGAACACCGGCAGGTAAGCATCGAGCCCAATGACACCATTATCATTTCCGCAACACCGATTCCCGGAAACGAGAAGCTGGTTTCCCGGGTGGTAAACCATCTTTTCAAGCGCGGTGCCCATGTAATCTACGAAAAGACGTCGGGCATCCACGTATCCGGCCACGCCAGCGAGGAAGAACTGAAGTTGATGCTCAATCTCGTGCGACCGCGCTTTCTCATACCGGTTCACGGTGAATGCCGGATGCTGATGAAGCACGCCAAGCTGGCAGAGGAGTTAGGTATGCCTCCAGAGAACATCTTTGTGGCGGAGAACGGCAATGTTATCGAGTTTACCCGGCAGACCGGAAAGATCTCCGGTCGGGTTACGTCAGGCCGAGTTTTGGTGGACGGGCTCGGGATCGGGGATGTCGGGAACATTGTGCTGCGTGACCGCAAACAGCTGGCCCAGGAGGGAATATTGATCGTAGTGATGACGATCGACCCGGACGAGTGTACCATCGTCGCCGGGCCGGACATCGTATCCCGCGGGTTTGTCTATGTGCGCGAATCAGAGGAACTGATGGATGAGGCCAGGACGCGGGTTGCCGCCACCTTGGATCGGTGCTCTACCCGCAAGATCTCCGAGTGGTCGACCATCAAATCGGAGGTTAGGGATACACTCAGCAAATTCCTTTACGAACGAACCGGCCGGCGCCCGATGATCCTGCCAATTATTATGGAAACATAGAAAAGAGAAGGCCGACCGGCCTTCTCTTTTGGAATTCAGACGAGTGTTGTGATTCATACTCCCGTGGAAATACTGTAGTAATGGCGGGAGTGTGTGGGAATCGAACCCACCTGAGGCTCCTCACCTCACACACGGTTTTGAAGACCGGGGGGCCCACCAGGACCCATCCACCCCCGTAAGTAGACCCGGTTCCTTCCGGAACCGAGCATGCCCAATTATAGCACGTCCCACCGGGGTGAGCAAACAAATCCCTGGGGGACGGTGGAAAAGTGTCGTGTCTGGAGGTTGATCGTCGAAAATGCTACTCCGATTCTGGGCTCTGGTAATTGCGGTCCTGGCTGCTGATCAGATTACAAAGCAGATCGTGGTGCAGCAACTGACCCCGGGCACACCCTACCCGGTAGTGGAGGGAGTCCTAAATCTCACCTACATCCTTAATCCCGGCGGAGCTTTTGGATTTCTAGCCTCGCTGGAGTTGTTGCTGCTTGCCGTGACCCTCCTGGTGGTCGCGGTAATCGTAACCCTGCACCTAGCGATCATCAGATCCGGGTACGGCCTGCCGGTGGCTTTGCTGCTCGGCGGAGCGATCGGCAACCTGGTGGACCGCTTACGACTAGGGGCGGTAATCGATTTCATTGACTTTGGTTTTTGGCCGGTGTTTAATGTGGCCGACATCGCTATAGTGGTGGGTATTGCCCTGTTGGTTTATCGAGTAATACGCTCCAAACCGGATGACACGGGTGAGGCCCGTGGCTAAGACTTTCAGACTGGTCGTCGGCGAGGAAGAGGCGGGTTTAAGGCTGGACGCCTTTCTGACCGGTCAGAACCCACAAATCACCCGTTCCCGTGTCCAGAACCTGATCCGTGAGGCGCTCGTAACGGTCAATGAAAAGCCCTCTAAGGCAGGATACCGGGTGCACAGCGGGGACGTCCTGATCATGGATGTTCCGGATCCGGAAGTTTTACAGGTAGTCCCTGAGACGATCCCGTTGGACGTTTTCTATGAGGATGGCGACCTGATCGTCGTAAACAAACCCCGGGGAATGGTCGTCCACCCGGGGGCCGGACACTTCTCAGGAACCCTGGTCAATGCCCTTCTTCTTCACTGCACTGATCTCTCCGGGATCAACGGGATCCTGCGTCCGGGTATTGTGCACCGCCTGGATAAGGATACCTCCGGGCTCCTGATGGTCGCCAAAAATGATGCTGCTCACTTATCCTTGGCTGCTCAACTCAAGGAACGTACCGTGCAGCGCAACTACCTGGCCCTGGTCTACGGATGTCCGCGGCAGCAACGGGGAGCGGTCCGAACCCTGATCGGCAGGCATCCTAAGGAACGCAAGAAGATGGCCGTAAACGTCAGGAACGGGAAAGAGGCGGTTACGCACTACCGGGTGGAACGGACCTACAATGAATACACACTGCTTCGCCTCAAGCTGGAAACCGGCCGGACACACCAGATCCGGGTGCATATGACCCACATCGGGCATCCACTGGTGGGGGATTTAGTCTACGGCCGCGCCTGCCCGGCCCTTGGCCTGGAAGGGCAGTTCCTGCACGCCGAGACCCTGGGGTTTGTCCATCCGTCCACCGGTCAGCATCTGGAATTCACCGCACCCCTGCCAAGTGAGCTAGACCTCATTCTCACCAGTCTCGATGATCTACAATGAAGACGGGGCCTGGGGGTTTGCCACCTGGCGACTTGCGGAGCTTCGGGAACCGTTCTTAGCGATGTGTGAGGTAAGCGTGGCCGTCGACGAGGACGTTCGCGGTTGCGAACAATCCACAGGAGACGAAGCCACGCTCCGAACCGAGCTTAGACACGGTCGAAGCGGAGGCACGGAGCCCAAGGGGGTAAACCCCCGGTGCCCCTTACTTGAAGTACCGGAAGAACTCCACGAACAGCGCTGCCACACCTGCCGCCATCAGTGGACCCACCGGCATACCGCCCAGGAACACGATCCCGAAAATCGACCCCAAAAGCAGCCCAAAGATGATG
Organism: Desulforudis sp.; assembly: GCA_019084485.1. Taxonomy (GTDB): domain Bacteria; phylum Bacillota; class Desulfotomaculia; order Desulfotomaculales; family Desulforudaceae; genus SURF-60. The sequence continues at coordinate 4,084 of JAHRFU010000012.1, forward strand.
CCCGGATCAACCTGCATCATCTTCAGGCCTTCGCTGTTCAGGTGAGTGGCCAGGGCCCCCCCTAAGAAGGCAAAGATGCCCGTCAGCGATGTCATATTATATACGATGTCCTTATGACTGATCTTTCCTGTAGCCAGCGGCGTCATAATCGCCAGCAGCAGGAACAACAATCCGATTTCCAGGCCCTTGCTTTCCAGGAAGCGAAAGGCATTGCCTAGATTGGCCAGCTTCAGGAAAATGAGAATACAGGCCGAAGCGGCAATAAGATGGGACTTCGCCACGATTCCGATCAAGAGTAGGGCGACCAAAGTTAGTTCGGCAGTCACAGTCCATTACGCCTTTCGTTTTTACCATCTTATGCCAAGCCTATTTTATATATAACCGACTAACTGACTACCGATAACACCGTTTCAGGGTATCTCCGCGCAGACCGACGCGCAGGGCTTCTAGCGACAGAATCTCTCCGGGTGGAATGTTCCCCAGGTTTACGTCTGCACCGAAACGGTTGATTAAAGCCTCCTGTTGATCTTTTAGGGGAGCCTCCCAGAGAAGACACTCCGGGCGTTCGACCCAGGCCATGAACTCTTCAACGGCGGAATCCTTAATCTGCCCGGTTTCATCGTAGATCACTACGTTTTTGCCGAATTCACGCCCTTCCACGATCACCCAGTGGGCACCGGCTTCCAAGTCCTTCTTGGCCTGCATGCCCAGTTCACGGTAGGTATCCTGTTCGTCCGGATCCTTCTTCCCGACCTCGGCTAGAACCTTAAACCCGAGTTCTACACCCATTTCAATGGCCCGTCTACGATCATCAGGGTCGAGATAGATGGTGCCGTCCGAGACTTCAATGGCCGAGAAACCGATTGACTGTGCCAGTTTGAAGAAGGACTTCGCCTTCCCCTGTGCCGCCGCCACCTCAAAGAAGGTTCCGCCGGGGTAAATGTCGACCCCGTACGCTTTTACCAGTTCAATCTTCGCTTGTAGGATCCCGTCGCTGTAAAGTGCCGATGTGCCGAAACCCAGTTTGATAAAGTCGATATGGTTCGCCGAGATATCCAGGAGATCCTTTGTTTCCGCCAAACCCAGTCCCTTATCCAAAACCATGGATAATCCCTGCATCCTTGGCTTCCGGCTACGGCCCGCCAAGGGAAGGGCAATCATTTCCCGCCAGCTATCCATGCTGACAGCTCCTTTCGTGTCTTTCTAAAGCAGACTAGCTGGAACAGTTTGGTATGCTTCTGATGTGGTAATGTATGCACAGTTCTGGGAAGCTGTTACAGGGCTAGCCGGAGTTTCCTTTTACGATTTCGCCTACCTTCACAAACATGAAGACAACAATGCCGGTGGCCAGGGTGAGGCCTGCTACTGACCAACCCATTACCCGGATGCCCGGTTCGAGCAGTAGGCTGAACAGGGGAGGCCCTCCGGCGACGCCGAAAAACCGGACGCTGCCGTAAAGGGAGGTAATCAGCCCGCGCTTGGCAGTATCCACGCTGGAGGTGATCAGCGTGGTGAGGCAGGGTAGCATGAGACCGACCCCGATCCCGATAAAGGAAATGGCTGTGAAGAAGAAGTAGGTGTTGTACGACAGGGGCAGAGCGATCAAGGCGGCCGTCATCAGGGCCGTACCGCTTATGATCAGGTACTTCATCAGCTTAACCTTTTTCTTGATGAACAGTCCGGTAAGGTAGGCGGTAACCGCCATGAACAAGACCGGGATGGCTAGGGCGAGGCCCTTGATAATCAAGTTAAGCTCAAAACGCTGGTCTAGATGTTCCGAAAGGAAGAACAGAATTCCGAACAGGGTAAAGAGGGCAACGCTTCCGGCGAGGAAACAAGAGAGAAGCATTCCGGTCTTTTTGCCAAAGACCTTAAGAATGTCCTTGAAGTATTTGCCCGCTACGGCCGGTTCCTTCTGCTTCTTCGGTTCCTTGATCGCCAGCCAGACCAGCACGGCGGCAACAACCGTAAAGACCGGGAAAACGAAGAAAGGAGCAAACCAGATGATCAGGCCCACGGCCGCTCCAAGAACCGGGCTGACCACCTTGCCCACACCGTTGGCGGCTTCAATTACGCCAAGCGCTTGGGCCCTGGCCTGCGCCTTGAAGATGTCCCCGGTGAGAGCCATCGCGATGGGCGCGGTTCCGGCGGCACCAATGCCCTGAATTATTCGGCCGGCTAGGAGTATGGCATAGCTCGCCTCCGTGTCAATCAGCGCCGCACCGCCGGCGATGAGGCCCCCGATACCGTAGAGGATTAACGCCGGGATGATCACGACTTTCCGACTGAAGTAGTCGGACAGGAAGCCGGATAGTGGGATGATGATGCCTGCCGGAACGGAGAAGAGAGTGATTACCAGACTGGCCTGGAAGGATGAAATTTCGAGTGCCCGCTGCATTTCCGGCAGGATGGGGATGAGCATTGAATTACCCAGAACCATTACAAAGGGTACGGAGGAAAGAGCCACCAGTGTCATTGTGTTGCCTTTTGCCATACACCAAACCTCCTGTGCTTGACTAGTTTCCCTCTACGCTTGGGGCTATATGCGCTCAACCACCGGCATACAGTGTATCGATGACGGTGGAGGTGTGCTGCATGGATAAGATCTTACTGGGAATGGCTGCTTTGCGTTTTTTGTCTGCTAGTATCGAATTTACGGCCGCGATGCTGATGCTGTATTTTGGGCGGGTCGAAACTGCGTTCAAAATCAATGCCGTCCTAGCGATGGTCGGGCCGATTGTGCTGATTTCTGTAACCACCCTAGGTCTGGTCGGTTTAGCCGGAAAGGTTTCACGGTGGGAATGCTATCTATTATCACCGGGGTGGGATTCATTTTTCTGGGTCTACGCCATCTGTAGGGGGAGAAACTAAAATAACTAAAGCCCCGACCCTGCTCTTGACAGCGGACAACCGCTGCAGTAAACTCTATTGAGGAACAAACCGCCTTTAAATCGGCCCCGAGAGGCTGGTAAGGGTAACATAGCGCGACCTTTTCAAGGGTGTACTATGCCTACTTGCCTTTCCCGGCGGTAGGTTTTTTTGTGGGCAGGTGAGATGAATTGCATCTGGTTGAAAAGGCTCAGATCCTTGATGAAAAGGGAATGGCTCGGGCGCTGACCCGGATCGCGCACGAGATCATTGAGCGGAACCACGGTACGGACAACCTAGTCCTGATCGGAATTCGGCGGAGAGGCGTTCCGATTGCCGTGAGGCTGGCGGAACGCATCCAGAAGATCGAGGGCACAGCGGTACCTGTGGGATTCCTGGACATTACCCTGTACCGAGACGACCTTACCAAGCTAGACTATCACCCCGTTCTGTACAAAACCCAGGTCGACTTCTCCGTAACCGATAAGATCGTAGTGCTCGTGGACGATGTTCTGTATACCGGACGCACCACCAGGGCGGCGATGGACGCGATTATGGACCTCGGCCGACCGAAGGTGATCCAGATGGCCGTAATGGTGGATCGGGGTCACCGGGAACTGCCGATCAGGGCCGACTATGTAGGTAAGAACGTGCCGACTTCCACCAAAGAGGTGGTGTCGGTGGAGATTAACGAAATCGACGGACGGGATCGGATCCTGATCCTGGAACGAATAGGACCAGACGAGTGAGTTGAATCCTTCCTTTTAACAGCGGTCCAGAGAGACCGGCAAAGGAAGCCAGAGCGGACTTTGCCGGCCTCTCCCGGATCATTAACGGGAAGAGGCCTTATTTGTCAGAGGGGGTACGCCGGTGAGTATCAAACACCTCTTGGGCCTGGAGCACCTGCCTGTGGAGACGATCACGAAAATCCTGGATACGGCAGGTCCGATGAAGCAGATCATCTCCCGTGATCTGAAGAAGGTGCCGACCCTGCGCGGAAAGGCGGTAGCTACCGTCTTTTACGAGCCCAGCACGCGGACCAGGCTGTCCTTTGAACTGGCCGCAAAGTATTTGAGTGCGGACACCGTCGGCCTGGCTACAGCCTCATCCAGTGTGGTGAAAGGGGAGACCCTGATCGACACCGCCCGGACGGTCGCCGCGATGGGTGTGGATGTGATCGTGCTGAGGCACCCGATGTCCGGGGCCGCCGAGTTGATGACCCGCTATACCGATGCCTATGTGGTGAATGCGGGGGACGGGATGCACGAGCATCCGACCCAGGCCCTGCTCGATATGTTTACCATCCTGGAATCCAAGAACCGGATTTCCGGCCTCAAGGTGGCGATTCTGGGCGACATCCTGCACAGCAGGGTGGCCCGCTCGAACATCTGGGGTCTTACTAAACTGGGGGCTGAGGTACACGTAGCCGGACCGCCCACCATGCTTCCGGCGGGTCTGGAGCAGCTCGGAGTGCGGGTGTACGATCGCCCGGAAGCCGCCCTTGAAGGGGCGGACGTGGTGATGGCCCTACGCTTACAACTGGAGCGCCAGCGCCAGGGACTGATTCCCAGCCTCAGGGAGTATGCCCGGCTGTACGGTTTGAACGCCGAACGACTGGCGCTGACCAAGGACGACGCAGTGGTGCTGCACCCCGGCCCGATGAACCGCGGGGTGGAAATTACCGCCGAAGTGGCGGACGGCTCCCGGTCGCTGATCACCGACCAGGTTACAAACGGGGTGGCCGTACGCATGGCCTGCCTGTACCTAATGACTGTGGGGGATGCTAGCCGTGAAGATATTGATTAAAGGTGGAACCGTCTTCGATCCATCAGCCGGAACACTGCGCGACCTGGATGTCCTGATTGAGGACGCCCGGGTGATTAAGGTGGAATCCGGGATTAGCGGTCGGGGGGCTATCGTCCTGGACGCGTCTGGGATGCTGGTTTCGCCAGGTCTGATTGATATGCACGTTCATCTGCGTGAACCCGGATACGAGTACAAGGAGACCATCGCCACGGGTACCGCGGCGGCACTGAGTGGAGGGTTTACAGCCGTAGCGGCAATGCCGAACACCAACCCGGTGGCGGATAACCCGGCGATTATCGAGTTTATCAGGAAGCAGGCTGCGGCGGCCGCCAACGCCCGGGTCTACCCGGTCGGTGCGATCACCAGGGGCCTGGAGGGGAATGTACTGGCCGAGATGGGGGAGATGCACGCCGCTGGTGCGTTGGCCTTCAGCAATGACGGCCGGCCCGTGGTTTCGGCCGGGGTGATGCGGCGGGCGATGCAGTATGCTCGGATGGTCGGGGTACCGATCATCTCCCACTGTGAGGATGATACACTGGTCGACGGCGGAGTGATGAGTGAGGGCCTGACCGCCAGTGTGCTCGGCCTTAAAGGGATTCCGGCGGCGGCCGAAGAGGTAATTGTGGCGCGTGACCTGCTGTTGGCGGAGACCACCGGATGTGCCCTGCACGTGGCCCACGTGAGCACCGCCGGTTCGGTACGGCTGATCCGCGAAGCGAAGCGGCGCGGAGTGCCGGTTACAGCCGAGGCCACAGCGCATCATTTCGTACTCACGGACGAGGCGGTAGCGGGGTACAACACGAGTGCCAAGGTAAATCCTCCCCTGCGGTCCAGGACGGATGTCCAGGCGGTGCTGGAGGGCTTGGCCGATGGTAGCATCGATGTGATCGCTTCGGACCATGCGCCGCACGCGGATTATGAGAAGGCCGTGGAATTCGACCAGGCCGCGATGGGACTAGTCGGATTGGAAACGACGCTTGGGTTGGTATTTACCTACCTTGTAGAACCTGGGGTACTGACAGCGGCGGAAGCTCTAACGCGTTTGACCGCCAACCCGGCCCGGATCCTGGGTTTGCCGGAAACGGTGCTGAAACCTGGGGCCGTGGCGGACATTACGGTTATTGATACCCATTGTGAATGGGAAGTGGATCCCAACCGTTTCCTGAGTAAGAGTCAAAACACGCCCTTTGCCGGTTTCAAGCTGCGGGGGCAGGCAGTGGCCACCATCGTGGCCGGAAAGATTCGAAAGCACTCAGGAGTTAGGAGTCAGTAGTCAGAATGAAAGAACGGGTTACGGTTTGTACGTCTTTATTCTGAATTCTGACTACTGACTCCTGACTACCTAATCATTACGGAGGTGTTGTTGATTGCAGGCGGTACTGGCACTGGAAGACGGAACCCTGTACTATGGCCGGGCCATCGGGGCTACGGGGGAAAACTGGGGCGAGGTAGTCTTTAATACCGGAATGGGCGGGTACGAGGGTGTACTGACCGATCCCTCCTACTGCGGCCAGATCGTGGTGATGACCTACCCGCTGATCGGAAACTACGGAATCAACGCCGAAGACTTTGAATCCAAGAGGTCGTATGTCAGGGGATTTATAGTCCGCGACGCCTGTGCGATCCCGAGCAACTGGCGTTCCCAGGGTACCCTGGAGACTTTCCTCAGGCAGCAGAATGTTATCGGACTGACCGAAGTGGACACCCGGGCGATTACCCGGCGTATCCGTACCGAAGGTACGATGCGGGGAATCATCGCCACGGGCAATGTCGACGGTCGCCTGCTTTCCATACGCGCCCGCGAGGTACCCGACCTCAGCGACCAGCACTTCATCCCGGAAGTAACGGTGGAGGAGATTCAAACCATTCCCGGAACCGGCGGTCCCCGCATCGCCATCCTTGACCTCGGGGCCAAAGAGAATATCGCCCGCTGCCTCCGCGAACGCGGCTGTGAAGTGGTGGTGTTCCCGGCATCGACCAGTGCCGAGACCATCGCCGGGTATCACCCCGATGCGTTGCTGGTCTCCAACGGCCCCGGTGACCCGCTACGCGCGGATTACGCTGTGGACACCATCAAACAGTTCGTCGGCAAGATACCGCTGTTCGGGATCTGCTTCGGCCACCAGCTCCTGGCGCTGGCGCTCGGCGCACGCACCTATAAACTGAAGTTCGGACACCGGGGAGCAAACCATCCGGTACAGGATCTGGCTACCGGGCTGATCGCTATCACCACACACAATCACGGGTTCTCCGTTGATGAGCAGTCCCTGTTGGATGCCGGTCTGGTGGTCACCCACCGGAACCTGAATGACAAGACGGTGGAGGGCTTTAAGCACCCGGAACTCCCGATTGTCGGCATCCAGTTCCATCCCGAGGCCTCTCCGGGCCCCCGGGACGCGAATTACCTCTTTGACGAATACCTTGCACTTCTGCAGCAGGAGGCGAAGTAGATGCCCCGCAATAAGGACCTGAAAAAGGTGATGGTGATCGGTTCCGGCCCGATCATTATCGGACAGGCCGCCGAGTTTGACTACGCCGGAACACAGGCCTGCCGCGCCCTGCGTGAAGAAGGCCTGGAGGTCGTCCTGATCAACTCCAATCCGGCGACGATTATGACCGACGCCAACATGGCGGACCGGATCTACATCGAGCCGCTTACCCCCGAGTTTGTGACCCGCGTATTGCGCCAGGAACGGCCGGACGGGCTCCTGCCCACCCTAGGCGGACAGACCGGCTTAAACCTGGGCAAACAGATTGCCGAATCCGGTGTCTTGGAGGAACTGGGGGTGCGCCTGCTGGGGACGCCCCTGGAGACCATCCGGAAGGCTGAAGACCGGGAACTCTTCAAGGAGATGCTGCAGGAGATCGGCGAACCGATTCCGGTGAGCACGATCGTCTCCTCCATCGATGGCGCTCTGGCCTTTGCTGGGCAGGTCGGCTATCCGCTGGTCGTACGTCCCGCCTACACCCTCGGCGGCACCGGAGGGGGCATTGTCAATAGTGAGAACGAGCTGATCAACACCGCGGCCCGCGGCCTCAAACACAGCCTGATCCACCAGATTCTCGTCGAACAGTGTGTCGCCGGGTGGAAGGAGATCGAGTTCGAGGTAATGCGGGACGGTGCGGACAACTGTATCACCATCTGCAGCATGGAGAACGTGGATCCGATGGGCATCCACACCGGGGACAGCATCGTCGTGGCCCCGACCCTGACTCTGAGCGACAAAGAGTTCCAGATGTTACGTAGCGCTTCCCTGAAGATCGTCCGGGCGTTGGGTGTGGAGGGCGGCTGCAACATCCAGTTTGCACTGGACCCGAACAGCTTCAACTACTACGTCATTGAGGTCAACCCGCGGGTCTCCCGTTCTTCGGCCTTGGCTTCCAAGGCCACGGGTTACCCGATTGCCAAGGTGGCCTCGAAGATTGCGATCGGCCTGACCCTCGACGAGATTCCGAACGCCGTGACCGGTAAAACCCTGGCCGCGGCCGAACCGGTCATCGACTACGTGGTTATGAAGTTTCCGCGCTGGCCTTTCGACAAGTTCGCCTCGGCCAACCGCCGTCTCGGAACCCAAATGAAGGCCACCGGAGAGGTAATGTCCATCGGGCGTACCTTCGAATCCGCCCTGCTCAAGTCGGTACGCTCTCTGGAAATCGGCGTGACCGGGCTGGCCCTGCCCGAGGCCAGCGTTATGGACGACGCGCAGATTCGGGCCCGGATCGCCACTCCCGACGATGAACGGATCTTCTACATCGCCGAGGGCCTACGCCGCGGTTTTGATATTGACGAAATCTATGCGGAAACGCGGATCGACCGCTTCTTCCTAAACAAGATTAAGAACATCACCGACTACGAGCAACGGCTGCGGAGTGCTGGTGCGGAGGGCCTGACCACTGACCTCCTAATGGGTGCCAAGCGACTGGGTCTGTCTGACGGCACGATCGCCCAGATGGTGGATCTGGATGAGTCGGAGGTGGAACAGCAGCGGTTGGAGATGGGGGTTAATCCGGTCTACAAGATGGTGGATACCTGCGCCGCCGAATTCCAGGCCGAGACCCCTTACTACTACTCGGACTACGAAACCGAAGATGAAGCCTTCAACACCAACGTGCGCAAGGTGGTGGTGCTCGGTTCCGGCCCGATCCGCATCGGGCAGGGGATTGAGTTTGACTATTGCTCGGTGCACTCGGTCTGGGCGCTCCGGGAAGAGGGGATTAAGGCGATCACCATCAACTGCAACCCGGAAACCGTCAGCACCGACTTTGACACTTCGGATCGGCTTTACTTTGAACCCCTGGTTCCGGAAGATGTACTCAATATCTTGCGCAAGGAGAAGCCGGAGGGGGTCATCGTCCAGTTTGGCGGCCAGACGGCGATCAATCTGGCCAAGCCGATCGCGGAAGCTGGCTTCAATATCGTCGGCACCTCCGTGGAGAATATTGACCTGGCTGAGAACCGGGAGAAGTTCGACAATCTGTTGGCCCGACTGAACATCCCCCGTCCGCCGGGAGGCACCGGCTTCTCGGTCGAACACGCCACGGCGATCGCCGATCGCATCGGATTCCCGGTCTTGGTTCGGCCGTCCTACGTATTGGGCGGACGGGCGATGGAAATCGTTTATAACCATAAGGAACTGCTCGACTATATGGCGACCGCGGTTCGAGTCTCGCCGCAGCATCCCGTGTTGGTCGACAAGTACCTGATCGGTAAGGAACTCGAGGTGGACGGCATCTCCGACGGGGAGACCGTACTCATTCCCGGTATTATGGAGCATATCGAGCGGGCGGGTGTCCACTCCGGGGACAGCATCGCCGTATTCCCGCCGCGCAGCCTGAGCGAAGACATCAAGCGGCAGATGGTGGAGTACACCTTCCAACTCGCCCAGGGTCTGAATGTCCGGGGGCTGTTGAATATTCAGTACGTGCTGCACAAGGGTCAACTGTACGTGATCGAGGTGAACCCGCGTTCCAGCCGAACCGTGCCCTATATGAGCAAGATCACGGGCGTGCCGATGGTGAACCTGGCAACCAAGGTCAGCCTGGGCAAGACCCTGGCCGAGATGGGTTACCGGGGCGGACTGTGGCAACAGCCCAAATACATCGCCGTCAAGGCCCCGGTCTTCTCCTTCGCCAAGCTTCTGGACGTGGACATCTCCCTCGGGCCGGAGATGAAGTCCACCGGCGAGGTGATGGGTGTCGCCGAGAATTATCCCGCAGCACTTTACAAGGCGGCGCTGGCCGCCGGATATGCCCTGCCGGATTCCGGAACCGCCCTGATTACCGTTGCCGATAAAGATAAGCAGGATGCCCTGCCGCTGGTGAAGAACCTGGTGCGGCTGGGTTTTGAGATTTGTGCGACCCAGGGCACGGCGAAGATGCTTGAAGCCGAAGGGGTCAAGGTCAGGGTCGCCCGCAAGCTGGATGAGAGTTCGCCGAACATCATCGACCTGATCCGGACGAACCAGATCCACCTGGTGATCAACACCCTGACCAAGGGCAAGGCCCCCGAACGCGACGGCTTCCGCATCCGGCGCGCCGCTGTGGAGATGGGCGTACCCTGCCTGACCTCGCTGGATACCGCAGAGGTCGTAATCGAGGTGCTGGATGCCAAGGTGGCCGGGGAAGAGGCCCCGATCATCCCCCTCCAGGAATACGTCTAAAAGGGGAAACGGGGACAGCAGAATAGAGGTTTGATCGTGTCCTTTATTGTAGATGCTGAAATTACTCACAATCGTAAAGTCGCCGAAGGCTGTTACAACTTAACCTTCCGAGCCCCGGAGATCACTGGCTCGGCCCAACCGGGGCAGTTCGTACACCTGCGCTGCGGTCCCACCCTGGATCCGCTGCTGCGCCGTCCGCTGGGCATTCAGGGTGTTAAGCGTGAGCAGGAGCTAGTTCAGGTACTGTACCAGATTGTCGGCAAGGGGACGAGACTGCTCACCGCATTTGAACCGGGCGGACGGGTCAACGTGCTCGGCCCGCTGGGCCGTGGTTTCACGCTGCCTGCCGGTGCCCGCCGTGCGGCCCTGATCGCGGGTGGACTCGGGATTGCTCCGCTGTGTTTTCTCTACGAAGAGCTCGCTGAACAGGGGATAGCGGTCGAGGTGTTCCACGGGGTACGTTCGGCGGGTCAGGTATCAGCCCATGACCTGATCCCGGACGGCCGTGTCCTGATGGCGAGCGATGACGGATCACTTGGGTACCATGGATCTGTGGTGAAGATGTTTGAAGACCACATCGGACTAGAGACCTTTGACTTCTTCTTCGCTACGGGACCGTCTCCGATGCTCCGGGCGCTCGGCAAGCTTGCTGAGCAGCATAACCTGCCGGGTCAGGTAAGCCTGGAGGAACGGATGGGGTGTGGTATCGGAGCCTGCCTGTGCTGTAACTGCCGCACTAAGGACAAGGATGAAGACGGGTGGCGGTACAGCCGGGTCTGCGCCGACGGTCCGGTGTTTCCGGTGGAAGAGGTGGTCTGGCCGTGATTAATACCGCCGTTGAACTAGCCGGAATCAAGCTTAAAAACCCGGTACTGACCGCATCGGGGACCTTCGGCTACGGTCACGAGTATGCTAAGTATTTTGACCTCTCCAGGCTGGGAGCACTGGTCGTCAAGACCCTGACGCTGGAACCCCGGAAGGGTAACCCGCCGCCGCGCATTGCGGAAACCCCGTGTGGGATGCTAAACGCCGTGGGCCTGGAGAATCCGGGTGCCGCCTACTTTGTGCGGGAGATCTTGCCCGATCTGAAGCAGTATCCGGTGCCGCTGATCGTCAGCATTGCCGGCTGTTCGGTGGATGAATACGCCACGATGGCTCGCCTGATGACCGCAGCGGGGTCGATCGACGCCTTGGAAGTGAACATTTCATGCCCCAATGTTAAGGCCGGAGGCATTGCCTTCGGCACCGTGCCGGAGATGGCGGCCGAGGTGATCCGGGCGGTGCGTCTAAACACCGACCTGCCCGTCATCGCCAAGCTCACCCCGAATGTGACCGATATCGCTGGTATTGCCGTCGTCGTCGTTGAGGCGGGGGCGGACGCCGTTTCCCTGATCAACACCGTCACTGGAATGGTCATTGACATCGAAAGACGCCGCCCCGTACTGGCCAATCAGGTCGGGGGCCTCTCCGGTCCGGCGGTCCGTCCGATTGCGGTACGTGCCGTCTGGCAGGTTTACCGCGCGGTGAAAGTGCCGATCATCGGGATGGGTGGGATAATGGAGGGGCGTGACGCCCTCGAGTTTATGCTGGCCGGGGCGCAGGCCGTGGCCGTGGGTACGGCCAACCTGGTTAACCCCACAGCCGCCGATGACGTGGTGCGTGGCATTGAGGAATACCTTGAATCACACGGTATCTCCGATGTGAATGAACTGGTGGGGGCTGCCCACGGAAAGGGAGAGTAACCGAATGAAAGCCGCAGAGCGAATCCTGGTCGCCCTGGACGTTGACACCTATGCCGAAGCCGAAAGAATTGTTGATCAGCTGCAGGGCAGCGTCGGCGGCTTTAAGGTCGGAATGCGCCTCTTCTACCGCGAGGGGCCTCAAGTGGTACCCCGCCTCGCCCAAAAAGGCGGGCTTGTCTTTTTGGATCTGAAGCTGCACGACATCCCGCAGACCGTGGCCCAGGCTACCAGAGCCCTGATCAGTCTCGGTGCGGACATTGTTAACGTACACGCCTCCGGCGGCCTGGATATGATGAAGGCGGCCGTGAAGGCCGCGCGGGAGGAGTCCGAACGCCTCGGTGTCCGGATGCCCCGTCTGCTGGCCGTGACGGTCCTCACCAGCCTGACCGCCCAAGCCCTGAACAACGAAATCGGCGTGCCCGGTACCACTGATGAGGTGGTCCTGAAATGGGCGAGGCTGGTTCGTCAGGCCGGGATGGACGGGGTGGTGTGCTCGCCCCGCGAAATCTCCATCATCCGTGAGGCCTTGGGACCCGACTTCCTGATCGTGACGCCCGGTGTCCGCCCGGTCGACTCGGCGAAGGACGACCAGAAGCGCACCGCCACTCCGGCGGAAGCCATCCGCCTGGGTGCCGACTACCTGGTAATCGGCCGCCCCATCACCGGCGCTCCCAATCCCCGCGAGGCCGTCCGCCGGATCGGCATCATGGGGTCGGGGCTTTAATTTTTTTAATTTCTTTTGAGGAAAAGGATGCAGGTCACTTTTAATTCCAACATTCAGCACGTTCTTTTATAGAAGAAAGCATGCTTTACTCGAAAAAAGTAGCTGTCAGCTTTTACCGACATTGGAGGTTGATAATCTTGTCGCTATCACCTAAACAGGTTGAGTCTATCCTTGTAGAATGCAAAGCCTTGCTGGAAGGGCACTTCTTGCTCACCTCAGGGCGGCACAGCGGGCGCTACGTGCAGTGCGCTCAGGTGCTACAGTACCCCGAACACTGCGCAAAACTGGGTGCAGCGATTGCGGACGGCTTCCGTGACGCCGAGGTAGACTTGGTTGTGGGGCCTGCCCTGGGGGGAATCCTGATCGCTTACGAGGTGGCCCGTGCGCTCGGTACCAAGTGCCTGTTCGCGGAACGTGAGAACGGTAAGATGGCTCTGAGAAGGGGCTTTGTAATTGCGCCCGGAACCAAAGTGCTGGTGGTCGAGGACGTAATCACGACGGGCGGTTCGGTACGTGAGGTGATGGATCTGGTCATGGCGTCCGGTGCCGAAGTAGTGGGCGTGGGTGTCCTGGTGAACCGGAGCGGCGGCAAAGCCGACTTCGGCGTGCCCCTGCACGCTCTTCTCAGCCTATCGATCGAGGCCTACGATCCGGCGGACTGTCCGCTCTGCGCCGCCGGGACCCCCGCGGTCAAGCCCGGTAGCCGCAGCATCACCGGTACTGCCTGAGGAAACAGTAGTGTTTGCCAGTACCCAGCACGGCAGTTTAGGTTTACCCCTGCCGAAGGCTAGTCGGATAGAATAGCCTCCCTGATTAGAATGTCCATAAATAAGTCCCCACTGAACGCAAGTACGTGGTCAACCGTTAACCGGTTCATTAGTTTCAAGACTGCTTCTAATCCCCCTTCGAACAATCGCATCAATTCCTTGTCATATTTCAACCCCATTAGGCCATTGTTCCGGTGAATTGTAAATTATGATTTTAGATTCAATAATCTTCGGCAGCTATCTCCAAAAGTAGACATAAGATGAGAAGGATGACGATTTTTGGACCAAATGCCCCTTCTTTCTTTGATAATGGTGTCCTTTCCCGAAGCAGTCCTGGTCACGGCCCTGGGTCTGGTGTTGGCAGGATACGACCGCGCTGGCAGCAACTGGTACTCTTTGGTATGATGCAGGCGGGGATAGCCTTCTTGGTGCGACTGACGCCGGTGCCTTTCGGCCTACATTCCCTTCTACTTGCAGCCACTTCTATTGCCTTTATCCGCCTCGTTATGCGGCTGGACTGGAGAGTGTCGGCGGTGGCCGGGCTGTTGGGTCTAACTGTCTACGTGGCCATTGAAACCACTGTCAGCCCGCTCCTACTATATATTACGGCCTATTCTCTCTTCTCTGTAATGGAATCTCCCTGTCATCCGGTTTCTCTTCTTTCTCCCGGAAGCGCTGCTGCTGGGGTTATTTACCTGGCTCTGTCTGCATTTTAATTTCAGGCTGATGGGGCCACCTCCGGGCCACGCGGTTGACAACGACGACTGGAGTGCCTTAAATAGGTCCTATTTCCTGGTCTACCTGCTCGCCGTACTGGTGCTCACCGCCCTTACGCCCATTAAGATCCAGGCCATCGGTCGGGCGGTGGCGGACGCTTGCACGGCCCGGAAAACCGCCGAAAACCTTGCACATATCGGAGAGCTTCTCCAACTTGTACGCCGCCAGCACCATGATTTCCACCATCAACTCCAAACCGTCTACGGTTTACTGGAAACTGGATATTACGAGGAAGCGCGACAACACATCCGGAAAACGTTCTTCTCCCGGGTGCCGTTTCATCCTCAGCTATTTGCATTTTAAAGTAATCTCCTGACAAAACACCCCCTCTATCAACCCTCTACATTTTGAGACACCATTTTGATGTCTTAGACACGATTTCTTACTGGTTAGACATAAATGGTAGACAAGGTATTAATTTCCGTTCTAGTATATAGCAAAGACAGCTGGCTACAAGAGCTGATTTCGGGAGGCGGTTTGGGATGAATCTCCGTCAAATGGCGACCGGATTATCATTGTATCTTGTACGGCAGGTGGATTTGCCAGAGGAGAGGGTGGATTCCCTACGTTTTGGTCTGGAAATTATCATCGGCAGCGGCGTATTGGAGCATTGCTGTCACAGGCCAAACATCCTTTGGGAATGAAAGAGCTGACGGGACAGGGGCAACATGGGTCAACTTTCCACACGGGACCTATACTGATTCGCGTGTCTACGGCGCGAGGGCTTGGTATATCGGCTATGGCTGGGCAAGGTCTGGCAGCAGTTACGTTTACGACTATTGGAGTTGCGATGTTTACTAATACTAAGCAGAGGAGAGTTGATTAAGTGAAAAGACTGACCTTTGTACTATGTATAGCCCTGATTGCAGTCCTTGGTTTGTCCCAGGCCTATGCCGGACTGTTTTCCGTCTTCGAACAATCAGCGCTTTCAGGCAAGAAAGACAAAGGAGCCTTGGAAGCATATGCGCAGTATGGTCAATCAGTTGGAGCAGAGGCTCAAAGCGGCGTAGCGAAACTTAAGGTTCAGGATATTTTTAGGGACGGGATGCAAACCAAAATATCGTTCATTATTACCAATATAGACATAGCCGAAACGGACAGATTCTCGCCCGAATTCAGAATGAGAGACAGCCTGGGGAATGTCTACGATAGGCATGCGACCGAATGCAAGCATGATAGAAAGCAAAGAGTGGTATCAGGAGTAGTGGAATTTGAGCCAATTGCCGACAGAGAGATCACTTCTCTAGAGCTGTTCTTACGGGAGAATTCGAGCAACCTGGAGTGGAGTGTTGCATTCAATGTTGACCCCAGGAAAGTGGGGCCGCAGGCCCGGAAGTATTCGGTAGGTGCACTTGCTGGGATAGACGATAAGGTGGTCGAGATCGTCGAAATCGTAAGCACTCCTAGCATGGCAAGAATATACCTGAACTCTGAAGTGCCACTTTATTGCGGGGAAGTAAAGAGCCGTACAGGCAATACCGTGGCTGAGTTCATGCAGGGATTTGCACCGCTAAAACAGAACGGTAACTGGACGCATGAGTGGACATTCAATCCCATTCCACCAGAAAAGGATCTGGTGCTGGTAGTTCAGACCACAGCAGGCGAGACCTTAGAGATCCCGTTTAAATTATAGAATTATGTCCGCGCTCACTTTCCCTGGCGGGAGAGAGGCGCTTTTTTCTTGACTTAGTTGACGGGTGTCTTGAGGAACCGATGGATGTCCAGACATACCTTGAGGTTTTTAAGGACGGGTGTCCTGATCACCTTCGCCCCCTGCAGTGTCCCCACTGCATCATTGACTGTCGGTTACACAAACACGCCCTCTACCACCGCCAGGTACACACTCTCAGAGAATCCTTCAACATCCCCGTCTCTCGTTGCCAAAGATTTAGCAACTCTGTCATCAACAGGCTAGCCAATGGATTAACGTCTCCACTTGCCTTACCTAGCAAGCAAGAACCGTCCCCACTTGCGTCTGCCTCTTTCTCCCTCTGTATACGAAGAAGAGGGTAAACACGTAAACATCATGGATCTGGAAGGATGGGTTTTACGTTTTTTGCCGGTGAAGACGTACCATAAAGGCCGAACGCGACAGTCAGAAATACCAAGCAAAGTCGTGACTACTTCTTCCTGTAGATGTTGAGACCTATCTTAACCTCTTCCTTACCTGGAACTGACTGATTACCCTCTGTCGAAGCAATGATGATCGACTTGCCCGACGATGAGACCCCGAACTCCTTGGCCAAGTCTACCGTGATAGTAAGGATGCTTCCATCAACAGACAGTTCTATGTTTTTCAATTCGTGTCCTCCTCAATTACTGTCTCTCTTATTCACCGCTATTACCAATTACGACAACGCTTTCCAAAGCCCTGCTAACGCCAGTATCTTTGATCCAGGCATAGCCTATTGTCCATCTGTCAGCACAGATGGTGGGCGCGGGGAGGTCTCGAAGCTAAAGGCGGATTCTGGGGATAGAGAAACTGGGTACGCGAGTGTAAAGATTTTTACGGAGAAATAGGAGCCACTTGGACGGTTTTTTCGTTGCTGTAGATGACGAAGCCGGGTTTGGCTCCTTTCGGTTTCTTTACGAAGCGGCGTAGGGTGTAGTCTACGGCTACCTTGTCAGCCTGTCGCGACTTGCTGAAGGAGGCGGCCACACCCGCAGCGAATTCTAGCGCGGTGTCTTCTGGGGGTTGACCCCCAGTGCGCAGGATGACGTGGGCACCGGGAACGCCGCGTGCGTGGAGCCAAATGTCTGTCTCCCCGGCCAGCCGGAAGGTGACTATGTCGTTCTGACGGTTGTTCCGTCCCACCAACACGATCTGTCCGTTAGGGGCCGTAAACTGGCGCGGCTCAGAGGCAGCTTCGGCTACCCGGCGCCCCTTCTGAACGGTTTCCCGCAAGTAACCCTCCGCGACCATTTCCGCACGAATCTCCGCAAGGTCGGACAGGCTCTCCGCGATCTCGATCGCCGTCTCCAACTCGTCCAGGTAGCGCAGTTCCGCAGTTAAGATTTCGGCCTCTTGTTCAGCCCTTGCTACCGCTTTCTTTTGCTTGTGGTAGCGTTTAAAATAGGCTTGGGCGTTTAGGGCTGGGGTCAGCCGTAGGTCGAGTTCAATGGTCACCGGTTCCCCGGTATAGAAGTCCTCCAGTTCGATCCGGTCAACGGCCTCATTAAGCCGGTACAGGTTTGCGGTCAACAACGCGCCATACACACGATACAGATCCGCTTTGGACGCGTCTTGCAGGGTGCTCTCGGCGTTATGCAGCTTGCGTTCCAGTTTCTTTCGGCTACGTACAATAACTGAACGCACGTTATGCCTGGCTGTCTCCAGCCGGTCTTGTTCCACGCGCCGGACGTAGAACCGGTCTGCGATTTCATTCGGGGTACCTGTGTCGCGGTGCGCATAGGACAGATGGGAGAGGTCGATCGGGGCAAAGTCGACCGGCCTACCCACTTTGTTATAGAAAATGCCGGCCTGGCAGTAGTTTGCAGACACTTCCTGTAGTACTCCCTGAAGGGTTTCCCAGGTGCGGCGCAGTTCATAGTGGCCGCAGAACTCTACCCTAGTGTCCAGGGGCAGGTCACTCCGGTGCACGATTTCTCGGGCAACAGGGAGACTCAGTCCTTCCAGCCTCTTTTGCAGCGCCTCATGCAGCTTTGAGTCCATCGGCTGGCCGGAAATCTCGGCAATGAATTCATCCATGTCCAGCTGAGCGGGACCCAGCTTGTCATTCGGCGGGGCCAGGTAGGGAATCCCGGGCAGGACTTCACGGTGCCGGCTGACGGCGTGGGTGTAGCGCTTGATACCGTCCAGAATCAGTTCGTTAGCTCCGTCCAGCAGAATAATGTTGCTGTGCTTACCCATGAATTCGGCCACCAGTACCCGGTGGCCGAGGATACCGATCTCATTCCGGCCTTCCACGACCAGCCGTGCAATCCGCTCGTACCCGAGCTGCTCCAAACCCATAATCCGCCCACCCTCCAGATGCTTGCGCAGCACACTGCAGAACACGGGCAGGGCCAGCGGATTGGTGAAGGCGTTTTCGGTCAGGTGCATCCTGGCGGCCTGCGCATCTGCGGTGATAAGCAGGCGAAACTTCCGTCCGTGGTTGCGCACCTGGACGATGATCGCGAGGCGTTCGGGTTGCTGGACTCGTTCGATGCGACCACCGATCAAAAGCGGGGCCAGTTCCCCGCGAACGGCGGCCAGCGCCAGTCCGTCATACGGCATCAGGCATTCTCCTTGCAGAGTTCGGTGTTGGTTGGTGGCTACCACGTTATTATACCTTATCCCGGCGCTTCGTTGGTCTTTTAGGATACTTTCGGCAGGAGAACCGCAGCAGATCAAGAAAGACGTCAATGGGCTTGAAGGCATTTCCGGGAAATGCTATTTCACAAAAGACAGCCCAAGAACCAAGGAGACAATTGCTTTGATCAGAACGCGCCTTGGAAAGGTCCTGTCCGTCACCGGCGAGCGCCCCGGAATTACCGAGCTGTTGGTCGAGTGTGAGGGTGCAGAGTGCCGTGCCGTGAACTATGACCGGATTACCGGATCGGTAAAGCCGGGGGACAGCGTTATTCTGAACACTACCGCCTTGCATAAGTCTCTGGGCACCGGCGGATATCATTTTGTTCTGGCCAACTGCAGCACCCCCGAACGTGACGCAGCTGAAACCGGCCACATTATGAAGCTGCGTTACACCCCCTTGCAGGTGAAGGTTCTGGCGGCGGAAGAGGAAGAGAGCCCGCTTGCCGAGAGGATCAGGGAAACCAACACACTGGACGGTCTGCCGATAGTTGTAGCTGGACTGCACAGTCATCTGGCCCCCTTTGCTGCCGCGCTTTCCGAAATCCGACCCGGCCTGCGCCTGGTCTATCTGATGACGGACGGGGCAGCCCTGCCCCTGGCCTTCAGCCGGACAGTCGGGGAACTCCGGACCAAAGGCCTGCTGGCCGCCACGGTTACCTGCGGACACGCCTTCGGGGGTGACTACGAAGCCGTGAACGCATACAGCGGCTTGCTCACAGCCCGGGCTGTGGGGGCCGACGTGGTGATCACCGCCATGGGGCCGGGAATTGTCGGGACAGGCACCCGGTTCGGGCACACCGGAGTAGAACAGGGTCAGATGATTAACGCCGTCGCCTCCCTGGAGGGCAGACCGGTGGTCATCCCCCGGATTACCTTTGCGGACCGGCGTCCGAGGCACCAGGGCATCAGTCACCACACCCTGACCGCGCTGCGCTATGTCGCCCTGGCCCCTGCCGATATCGCCCTTCCGGCCCTGCCCGGGGAGCAGCAGCAGCAGATCCTGGAACAGGTTCACTCATCGCAGTTGGATACCAGGCACAGAATCACGATCAGGGACGGATCTGCCGCCCTGACCGCGATGGCCCGGCATGGCCTCCAGGTTACCTCTATGGGGCGGGGAGTCGAACAGATTCCCGAGTTCTTCCTGGCGGCGGGTGCGGCGGCGTCCCTCACGGTCAGTGTGCTTGACGGTTTACATTGACGACCACGCCCTCATAGCCCACGGCTCCGTAACGACCTTCAGTATTTTCACGGACCTCAAAGTGCCTCATTTCACAGTGCCGGACCAGCAATCCGGGCTCAAAGGGGACACCCTCTGTACTATCCCTGTCCACCCCCCCATATTCTAGATAGTAGGGACAGTCCCCCATTCCGGTTTAGCGACCGGCACCACGAATGATGAAAAGTGTTGTGAGGGGTGCTGTGCGCTTTCCCTCGGGATTGCCTACGCAAACACGTACGTGACAGATGAATCTGCTCGTTCGCCTCGGGCGTTGCCGAACTCGCTCGCTACGCTCACTCAGACAGGCGGTCGACGCTGATCCTCGGCTCACTGCGCATTTTTGATCTATACTCCCTAATTGTTTGCTCCGGCAATACCCTCAGCGCGCACTGCACTTACCGGGTGTTGGTATTTTGAAGGTAGGGCTTCAGGGAAGGAGCAGGTGTATGTGCGCATGGCCATTCGGCGGTTCCTGCTGCACTCGGCTAAAACCGGCTGGCCGCTATATCTGATCGTGTTCACCGTCTTAGCCGCCGGAACGGCTGTAGGCGGTTTTCAGGCGGCATGTCTTGGTGCCGAGACGGTCTCGGACTTGCAGACTTACATTCGCTCCATCCTGATGGAAACTGAAGCCGGCGGCGACAATCTCCTGCCCGGCGTCTGGGACGGGGTTATTGATAACCTGCTTGTCTTTGGGGCGGTATACGTTCTCGGCCTTACCGTGATCGGCATCCCGGTAATGCTCGGGTTATTGTTTATCAGGGGATTTGCCCTCGGCTTCTCGGCATGGCTCGTCTGGAATTGCGAGGGCACTGGGACAGCGGTAGCGGTAATGTCGTTTCTTCCTCATAACATCCTGTTCGTGCCCGCACTGCTGGTTGCCGCCGCTGCTTCTCTCTCGTTTTCATTACTGTTGATCAGGCGGGGCTTCGATTCCCGGACGGTAGTCTGGCCCTGTTTCATTAAGTACACCTGGATTTTCTTCGGGGCGGCAATGGTTGGTGTGTCAGCGGCACTGCTGGAGAGGATGGTCAGCCCGTACTTGATCCACTTTATGCTCAGTCTTTCCCGGTAAGTGGGTCGCGTTTTGACCACCTCTGGAGTATGCTTTGACTGGGAGGAATAGGAAGCTATGATCGTGATCTTTATCTCGGCGCTCAAGCGGAAGATGCTGTTTGGGTTTCGGCTGTTTCTGCTGATCATCATTTTGACCATTCTGGTTACCCAAATCTACGCCGTGTTCAGACCAGAACCACCAGACGCCAAACCAACAATGACTCAGATTGAATCAGACAGCGGCATTATCGACGGCCTCACCGAACGACTTAAAGAATACTACCGGGGTAATTCCCGGTAGGATTTTTCTTGTGAATCTAGAAGAACATACAAATGAACCGCTGAGGGCGGGGGAGTGCAATGCATAAGCTGGTGGAACACTTTCTTAATTACGTGGATGTGGAAAGAGGGCTGGCCGACAACACCTTGCAGGCCTACCGCTCGGATCTTGCCGACTATCTGGCCTTCTTGAAGAAACGCGGTCTCAATGATCCGGAACTAGCCGGTAAGGATGATGTAACCGGATACCTTTTCGAACTAAAAAGGCGGGGATACCAGTCGGCTACCATTGCGCGGCGCCTATCTGCGGTTAAGACCTTTATGCGCTTTCTGCGTGTGGAAGGCCACCTCGCCCAGGATCCGACCCATAGCCTTTCCTCGCCGCGTCTGGCGCAGAAGCTGCCCCAGGTAATGACCATCTCCGAGGTGGAGCGCCTGTTGGAGACTCCGGCCCCGGACTCACCGATCGGTCTTCGGGATCGGGCGATGCTGGAACTCTTATACGCGGCCGGACTGCGTGTCTCGGAGCTGCTCTCCCTGAAACCCGGTGATTTGGATACAGCCCGGGGGCTCCTGCGGTGTAAGGGGAAGGGCGACCGGGAGCGAGTGGTGCCCGTGGGGGGAGTGGCACTACACCATGTTTTAGTGTACCAGTCGACGGTAAGGGCGGCTTGTAAGCCGAAGACGGGGATGCCCCTGTTCGTAAACCGCCGGGGAAAGCCGATGACCAGACAGACGGTTTGGAAAATGATCAAGAAGTATGCCCGGGCCGCCGGGATTCGCCGGGAGATAACCCCGCACACGCTCAGGCACTCCTTTGCGACCCACCTGCTCGAGAACGGCGCCGACCTCCGGGTGGTGCAGGAACTGTTGGGCCACGTTGACATTGTAACCACGCAGAAGTACACACACCTGACGACGAAGACGCTTCGCTCGGAGTATGACCGCGCCCATCCAAGGGCCTGACCGGGTACAAGAGGAGGTTCAAAGCGTGCCGAGATTCAGACGGATCATCCTGATGGTTTTGGACAGCGTCGGCATCGGAGCCTTGCCCGATGCCTGTGATTACGGTGATACCGGGTGTAACACGATCGCCAACACCGCGGCGGTGGTGAAAGGCCTCAGACTACCCAACATGGAAACCTTGGGATTGGGGAACATCGCCCCGATAATGGGTGTCGCCCCTGCCACCACCCCCCAGGCCGCCCACGGAAAGATGGCCATGCGCTCCGCGGGCAAGGATACGACCACCGGCCATTGGGAGTTGGCGGGGCTGATCCTGGAACGCCCCTTCCCAACCTATCCGCACGGTTTTCCCCCCGACCTCATTGAGCAGTTCGAACGGGCGATCGGAAAACCGGTTCTGGGTAATAAGCCAGCGTCCGGTACGGTGATCATCAACGAACTCGGGGATGAACACCTCCGAACCGGTTACCCGATCGTGTACACCTCGGCGGACAGCGTCTTCCAGATCGCAGCGCACGAAGAGGTCCTCCCCATCGATGAACTGTACCGCTACTGCCTGATCGCCCGGGAGATGCTCCGGGGTGAGCACGCCGTCGGCCGGGTAATCGCCCGGCCCTTTACGGGAACCCCTGGTCAATTCCAGCGCACGGAGCGCCGTCACGACTACTCGCTGCCGCCGGTCGGCTCCACGGTGTTGGACGTGCTGCAGGATTCCGGGTTGGAGGTCATTGGGGTCGGCAAGATCAAGGACATCTTTACCGGACGGGGGGTCACCAGGAACATCAAAGCGAAGAACAATCAGCAGGCTCTAGAGGGCACTCTGCAGGCCCTGGCCCTCGATCTCCCCGGGTTGGTGTTTGTGAACCTGATCGATTTCGACATGATCTACGGCCACCGGAACGATGCCCAGGGATACGCCGCTGCGCTGGAGGCTTTTGACGCGGAGATTCCCCGGCTGCGGCAGGCTTTGCAAAAGGATGACCTGCTGGTGATCACAGCCGATCACGGATGTGACCCGACCACGACCGGCACCGATCATTCCCGGGAGTATGTACCTCTGCTGGTTTGCGCGGAAGGTGTTAACCCGGTCGACTTGGGTACCCGCGAGACCTTTGCGGACTGTGCGGCAACCATTGCCGAAAACTTCGGCCGGGGCTGGCCCGTAGGGGAAAGCTTTCTGAACCGACTCTAGAGGCTGTTACAAGAAATCGCTCATACTGCAAGCAGGCGACTCTATGCCGGATGCACAAGTGAGCAACGAACGGTAGAGTGAGCGGTGTGATTACCCTCTGCTGCTCCGACAGTTTCTAAGCCTGGTACCTGAATCTGGATAGGAGCGTTGAACATGCAACCGGCATTTTTGATAAAGAAGAAACGAGACGGTGGGGAACTGACCACCGCGGAAATAGTTTATCTCATCAACGGTTACACCGGGGGGGAGATTCCAGACTACCAGGTTTCGGCCTGGTTGATGGCGGTTTTCTTTCGAGGGATGAGCCGCCGGGAGACAGCAGATCTGACCCGGGCTATGGTTTTGTCGGGAGAAAGATGCGACCTCTCCGAGATCCCGGGAGTGAAGGTGGACAAGCACAGCACCGGCGGAGTAGGGGACAAGACTACTCTGGTGCTGGTACCCCTGGTGGCGGCGGCCGGTGTGCCGGTGGCCAAGATGTCAGGGCGGGGGCTTGGACACACCGGGGGAACGATTGACAAGCTGGAATCGATACCCGGATTTCGGTGCGCGCTCACGATTGAGGAGATGAAGCGGCAGGTGCGTACCATCGGACTTGCCGTGGTATCCCAGACCGGAAACCTGACTCCGGCGGATAAGCTTCTTTACAGCTTGCGGGACGTAACCGCGACCGTAGACTGTATCCCGCTGATTGCGGCCAGTGTAATGTCCAAAAAGATTGCCTCCGGGGCCGACGCCGTACTGCTGGACGTTAAGACCGGCAGCGGTGCCTTCATGAAAGAACCCAAAGATGCGCTGCTTCTGGCCCGCACTATGGTCGAAATCGGAACCGACAACAGGGTGCGCACCACTGCTCTGGTGACGAGTATGGATGAACCTTTAGGTTTCGGGATCGGGAATGCCCTTGAGGTAGCCGAGGCGGTTACCGCCCTTCGCGACCCCCGGGCCGTTCCGGACCTCGTGGAACTCTGCCTAGTCTTGGGCAGCTGGATGCTGGTGCTTGGAGAGCGGGCTCCGGATGCCGCTTCAGCTCGGCAGATACTCGAACAGATACTGGAGAGCGGGCAGGCTCTGGCCAAGCTGCGGGAATGGATCAGCGCACAGGGTGGGGATCCCGGCTTCATTGACCGGGAAGACCAGTCCGGGAATGTAACCCAGATCCCGGTTCGAGCCCCCAGGGACGGGTACGTAACCCGCATCGATACGGAAAACGTCGGTCGTGCTGCACTGGTACTGGGCGCGGGCCGGGTTCGGAAGGAAGACCCGATTGATCCCCATGTAGGGTTATCCATTCATAAGAAACAGGGGGACTTGGTGCGCGCAGGCGAGGAGCTTGGCCGGGTCTACACCGCCGGAAGAGGTACGGACGAGGCCGTCAGGCTTCTGCTCGAAGCGTACCATTTCGAGGCAGAACCGGTCGACCGTCAGCCCCTGGTACACTACCGGGTGGCTTCGGACGGATCGGTTTTTGTAGAACAAGGGGCATAATCCGGGGCGAAATCCAAGAAAGTAAGAGGAGACTTGTCGAAGGCCGCGAATATGTTGTCTTACGTCTTGAATCCATGAATTGCAGTAGGAGGCAGAACAGATGTACCGAATCGCAGTGGTGGCCGGTGACGGAACAGGCCCCGAAATGATCGCTGAAGGGATTAAGGTGCTTCAGGCCGCCGCACTGAAGTATGGCTTCAACTTTGAGACCCAGTCCTTCGACTTTGGTGGTGAACGCTACCTGCGTACCGGCGAAGTCCTTCCCGATGGTGCGATTGACGAATTACGCACCTATGACGCCATTTATCTGGGGGCCATCGGGCATCCCGACGTTAAACCCGGCATCCTCGAAAAAGGAATCCTGCTTCGGATGCGTTTTGAGTTGGACCAGTACATAAATTTGCGCCCGGTGAAGCTTTATCCGGGGGTGGAGTGTCCCTTGGTCGGTAAGGGTCCGGAACACATCGACTTTGTGGTCGTCCGTGAGAACACCGAGGGCCTCTACGCGGGCACCGGGGGTCTCCTTCGCGAAGGAACACCCCATGAGGTGGCCATTCAGACCTCGGTAAATACGCGGATGGGCGTGGAACGCTGCCTGCGATACGCCTATGATTTCTGCCGGCGGCGGGACAAGCACAAGAAGCTGACGCTCTGCGGGAAGACCAATGTCCTCACCTACGCCTTCGGCCTGTGGGACCGGGTGTTTAACGAAGTCGGTGCGGAGTATCCCGATATTAAGCGTGACTACGCCCATGTGGACGCAATCTGCATGTGGATGGTGAAGAACCCCGAGTGGTTCGACGTGATTGTCACCGACAACATGTTCGGTGACATCATCACTGACCTCGGAGCGATGATTCAGGGCGGGATGGGTATTGCCGCCGGTGGAAATATTAATCCGGATGGGGTCTCGATGTTCGAACCGATCGGTGGGTCGGCTCCAAAGTATACTGGGCTGAACGTGATCAACCCGCTGGCCGCTATCTGCGCGGGGGCCATGATGTTGGATGTCCTTGGCGAAACCAAAGCGGCAAACACGATTGAGGAAGCGGTGAAGCAGGTCTGCGCCACGAAACTCAAAAGCCTAGCCGCAGGCCGGATGGGTTACTCTACGTCCGAAGTAGGCGACCTGGTAGTAGCTCACTTGTAAAGCTATTCTATGGTAGATTACACCCGCATTAATCCTGTATCTGTTACGGTTACCGGGCGTTCGTTCGGTAACCGTTGTTCTTTTGTTGAGATAGGTTTACATAAGCTGGTGTCTGCCCCCTGCGCATAATCGTGACCTTGGTGAAGGAAAATATGCCTATCAAGGTACGATGCGGACAAACGGTATCAATCTTCCTGTTCCGGCAGGATTTAGAGGGGGCGGACCTACCTGATACGGGAAGAGGGAAAGATCTCGGGCTTTCAGGCGATGAACTACGCGATCAGTATCGTGCTCGCTACGGCAATTCTCTTCGTCCCTTCGATCACCGCCGAGCACGCCCGCCAGGACGCCTGGCTCTCGCTACCCCTGGCCGGTGCCTTCGGCGCCCTGGTGACGTACATTGCAGTCCGCTTGGCCCTGCGCTTCCCGGGAGAGACGGTTGTCCAGTACACGCCGCGGGTACTTGGGCCGGTAATCGGGAAACTGGTCGGTTTCATTTACGTTTACTATTACCTGTTCGTCGCCTACTTCGTGCAGCGGGAGTTTTCGGAACTGATGAACGCGGCCTACCTTGAGCGTACACCGATGATCGTCATTATCATCGTGCTGACAGCCTTGGCCGTCTACTTGCTTTACCAGGGGCTGGAGGTCCTCTGCCGGGTGAACACGGTCGTGCTTTGGAGCATGATTGGCGCCATCTTTCTGATTGTTATGTTTGGAATCAAGGAGGTCCGGCTGGAGGAGTTCCTCCCGGTGCTTGATAACGGGCCCGGGCCGGTAATCCTTGGGGCGGTCGCCCCCGGTTCCTGGTTCGGGGAAACGACAGTGATCCTGATGCTCATGCCCTTTATCCTTGCAACCGACCAGCCTCGCATGGTGAAGTTCAACCTCCTGGCGGTGCTGATCCTCTTCCTGGTCTTACAGATGATCGTCGTGGCCGCCGTGGGCCAGTTCGGGGCCGAGCAGGCAGCAACCAAGCTATTCCCGACCCTCGCCCTCGCGCGGCACGTTGACATCCCGGAACTGCCCATCTTCTCACGCCAGGACGCCGTGTTCATGGTCTTCTGGGTGGCGGGAATGCTCTTCAAACTCACCACCTTCTTCTACGCGGGTACGCTGGCCCTCGCCCAGTGGCTAAACCTCAAGGACTACCGGCCCCTGATCCTGCCCCTGGCGGTGGTCATCACTGCCCTGTCTTTCCATGCGTGGATCGATATCGCCGAGCTTAAGTCCTTCTCCGGGGAGGTCTTCCCCTTTGCCATTTCCTTTGTACAGTTTTTCCTCACTGGGCTGATCCTGGCTGTGGCCGTATTCCGGGGCATCAGACCGCAGCCCGGGAAGGGGGGAGGGACTTAGCATGCCGAAGCGCAAACGACGACTCGTTACCCGCCGGCTGAGCGAGATACTGCGAGAGGCGCAACAGAAGAGAAACGCGGCGGAGGATGAGTCGACTGTTTCGGCGGACGAGGCCGTCAACGAGACCTACCACTACGACCAGCTTGACCAAATGCCCCTTTCCGCGTCTTTGGCCCAGAACATCGCTGTCTTAAAGCGGGTTTTTGTGGACAGCCCCGGCTTTAACGTCCGCGAGTTCTTGATCGCCGGGAAAATTCCGGCAGCTGCCGCCTTCGTTGAGGGCATGGTTGACACCTTATTGGTAAGTGCCAATATCCTAAGGCCGCTGATGCATTACACCCGGGACGAACCGGTACCCCAGGGGAAAGGCCTCTTGGAAATAGTCCAGTTTGCCGGGATAACCACCGCCGCGGTACGTACACGGGATACCATCGGGGAAATAGTTCGAGACGTACTGGAAGGCGGGGTAGTCCTGCTCCTGGACCAGGAATCACGGGCCTTATCGACGGAAGTTGCCGGGTTCCAAACCCGCTCCATCGAGGAACCGGTTAGCGAAAGCGTGGTCCGCGGCCCGCGGGAGGGTTTTACCGAGTCCCTGGCTGATGGCCTGAGCCTGGTTCAGCGCCGCCTGAAGAGCCCTAACTTGGCGGTTGAGAACCACTTCCTGGGCCGGGAAACGCATACCCAGGTCTCGGTATTGTACATCAAGGGGCTGGTTAACCCGGAGCACCTCGCCGAATTGAACCGCCGCTTAAAACGGATCAGCAACAATATCGACGGGGTGCTGGAGAGTTCTTACCTCGAGGAGATGATCGCCGATCAGCCGCTATCCCCTTTCCCGCAGGCTCTGAACACTGAACGGCCCGACAGGGTGGCCGCGGCCCTGCTGGAGGGACGGATAGCGATCCTGCTCGAGAATACGCCTTTTGCCCTCGTTGTACCCTTTGAGTTCCAGGCTCTGATGCACGCTTCGGAAGACTACTACCAGAACTACTGGTTTGCGACGGCAATCCGCATCCTGCGCTATGTTTCCCTGATCATCGCGCTGATCGGCCCGGCGGTTTACGTGGCCATCACGACCTTCCACCAGGAGATGCTCCCGGAAGCCCTGCTTTTTCAGGTCGTGGCTGCGCGCCAGGGGGTACCCTTCCCGGCGGTGATCGAGATGCTGCTGATTGACTACGCCTTTGAGCTCCTACGCGAGGCCGGAATCAGGTTGCCGCGTCCGGTGGGCCAGGCGGTGTCCATCATCGGCGCCCTGGTCATCGGCCAGGCCGCGATTCAGGCCGGGCTGACCTCACCCCTGGCCGTAATCATCGTGGCCATTACCGGGATCGCCTCCTTTGTTGTGCCGGCATTTTCCATGGCCTTCACGCTGCGCTTGATCCGCTTCCCCCTGACCATTCTGGGGGGTATACTGGGCCTCTACGGGGTGATTGCCGGGGTGCTGGCCATCGTCATCCATATGGCCGGTCTGCGCACACTGGGGCTGCCGTATTTCGGGGGTTTTGCCCCCCAACACGTCTCGGACCTTAAGGACTCGATTGTACGCTTTCCCTGGTGGGCGATGCGCGGTCGGCCGCACGAACTCTCGAAGCGCAACCAGCAGCGACAGACACCGGACCTTAAACCAAGACCTGAGGGCGGTAGGTAAAGAGCCGGGAGACGTGACTGATACTAACAACGGTGCCATCAAGCTCCATAAACTGTTTTGGAGGTTCCGCTGGATATGGCAGGTAATAGAATAGCACGGTTCTGCCTGTTCATTATTGCTCTCCTCGTAATCGGGGGGAGCATGGGCGGGTGCTGGGACAAGAGGGAGGCCGAGGACATGGGCTATGTCCGGGCAACGGCGCTCAATTCCGCTCCTAGCGGAAAGGTCCTTCTGCTCGCCCAGGTACCGAACCCGGCCACCTTCGCGGGCGGCGGGATGGCGGCGATCACCCCCGGCGCCAGCCAGGACGCCAAGGCTTACCGTAACTTCGAGGCCGAGGGGTCCACGGTCTTCGAGGCCATCCGGCAACTGGCCATCCAGGCCCCACGGCGGCTCTTCTGGGCGCAGAACACCCTGATCATCTTTTCTGAAGGGCTGGCACGGCAGGGTATCGAAGGTCATCTGGATTTCTTTGAGCGGAGCGTGGAAATCCGGCGCCGCTTAAACCACGTCCTCGTTACTCCGAACGACCCACGCGTCCTTCTGGATGTCCCTGCTCCGCATGAAACCGTCCCGGGGGGACGCATCGAGCGTATTATTATGCAGGAGCAGCAGACGTCACGCTTTGCCGTGGTAAGCCTGAGCGCGTTTCTGCGGATGCTTGCTACCGAGGGGCAGGATGCCTACTGTGGCGTTGTGCGGGCACAGAAAAACCCAGCCCGTCCGGCCCTGGTGCAGCAGGTTAATGCACCGGAACCTGCCCTGACTATTGAGATGAGCGGTGCCGCCGCCTTCCGTGGCACCCGGTTCGCCGGTTACCTTACCGAGCGTGAAACACAGGGTCTCCTGTGGGCACGAAACGAAATAAGGGGAGGCCCTGTCACCGTTCCGAGTCCATCCGGAACTGGGCGGGTAACCTTAGATATACTGCGCGGAAAGGGCCGCATAATTCCCGCCATTCAAGACGGGAGGCTTCTGGCTACGGTAGAGATTACCGATGTAGTGGCCGAGTTGGTCCAGAGCGAGGCCCCGCTTGATTTAACCCGTTCCGAGGTCCTGCGCACTCTTGAGCATGCGCTGGCGCGGGAGATCGAGCGAGAGGTAATCGCGGCGGCCAACAAGTCTCAAGCTCTAGGTGCCGACGTACTTGGGGTAGGGGCGGCATTCCACCGGAAGCTCCCCCGGGAGTGGCGGGAGATTAAGGAAAACTGGCCGGAGATCTTCCCCACCGTGGAAATCACGGCTAGCGCCGAGGCCACGATCCGCCGTATGGGCTTCACCCTGAAGGGGATTACCATCAAGGATTAGGGGCTTATGCTCAAACGGTTGGGTGTTTGAAGCTACGACCCCGAGCTTCTGGATTTGAGCCTATTGGTGAAAGGTGATGCCGATTTGGACCTTCTTCTGTTACTGTTGTTGTTCGCTGCCATTATCGCCGCGGAGGTGCCGAAACTCGTCCGCCGGAAATCATACCGTGAAATCTGGGCCTTTGGCGGCGTAACCCTAATCGCCATGGTACTGAGTTTCGGGCTGGTGCTGCAGCTACCTATTCCGAACATCACCAAGGGCATCGAGGACTTGGTCCGACCGCTGTATCTTGCCTTTGAACGGCTGTTAACACCATAATCTTTGAAAACCAGGGTGTCTTCATCAAAAACAACATTCACATCTTAACCGCCATCGCCTGCGCCCGGCGGTTGATGGTGGAGTAAAGGCTACCGGCTAGAGTCACAAATAAATATTTTTTCGGAAAACAGCCCGGTCTAGAAGGAAATAGCCGCTTGGTGTCGAACCGAAAGACGTCGGTGACACGAAGTCACCTGGGGATAAGGTTTTTGCTGGCTGATACGGAAGATATGGATGAGGTCGGGATATGCACATTAAGGTCAGTGACCGGATCGTCGTCCTGCACACGGGCCGGATCGTCGAGAGCGGCTCTCCCGAACGGGTGACCGACCGACCGGAACACCCATACCAGGGCACTGGTGGCCGCGGCCGGCAGTCAGGCATTACTATAGCAGTTAAGCCGAACTAATTTATAGAATCGGAAATCTTCTTTTTAGCACGCCAATAACCTGCCAGGAGTACCAGCGCCAGCCCTGCGGCCGCCAACAACGCCCAGAAATTCACTGCCGAGGCGCTCCGCCCCTGACCATCTTCCGGGGTCTGCAATTCGTATGCTCTGGGCTGAGCGGCGGCCTTTTGGCCCTCTTTCGAATCGTCCCCTGCGCTGGCCCCGGCCCCGGTCTGTTCCGTTTCCGTTAGCAAAGCCAGCCGCCAAACAACGGTCGGTGGCCTTTCCGCCGCGTAACCAAGCGCCAGCTCCCTCTCCGTGGCGCGGTGGAATATTTCCGCGAATTTCCGCTGCTTGCCGCCGGGCAGGCTGGAAAACTGGGCCAGCCACTCATTGAAAACCACGTTGGCGCAGGTGTGGTGGCAGCATACCACGCCGTACTCCAGCACACTCTCCAGGTACGTGTCGGCGAGTCTGCCCAGCATCTCCCGGTCCGTCTGCCACATTTCCCGCCGGGCCGCCTCCAACCCCCAGCCGGTTATCGCCTGATGTACGTAGGGGGTAAGGCGGCTGTTTACCTTCGGGTCCAGCACCAACTTTTCCATCGTTTGCCGCCAGGTCCAGTCGTCCACCGCATCCATAGTGGCGTCCACACCGAAAAGGTGGGCCACATGTTTGCTAATCTCCGTAGCGCCGGAATACCCTTCGGCCAGCATGCCGTCAATCCACTGGGGATTGAGCAGTCTGGTGCGCACTTCGGTGCCCAGGAAGCGGTCAAAGCTCTGGATGCGCGGCGCGCCACCCTGTCTCGTATTAATAATGAAACTATCCACATCCCGGCCTGCTGCTTCTTTTACCGCCAGGCTCAACCCTCCCAGGTACTGGTAAACATCGTCGTTGTCGAGTACGCCGTAAAGTGAATCCCGCACTTGCGCGGTGACCTCCACATTCCGCAAAACGCGCCGAAAAGCCTCGCCTCCCTCCAGCCCGTACGCCTCCACGCCGTAAATGTAGCCCATCCGGTTCAGATAGGTCTCCGCCAGTTCGGAGCGATCTTCCCAGGCCGTGGTAGCCTCGACCATCGCCGCCACGCCGGTGCCGTAGCTCCCGGGCGCCTCGCTGAAAATCCTGGCGCCGGCAAGCCGGTGCGCCTCGTCCGGCGTCAGCCCCTGCTGCTGATAATACAACAAATCCTGCTGCTGATGCCTTTTCAGCAAATTGTCCTCCGGGCTTTCCGCCAACGCCATGGTATCCCGCAGCGTCTGGTCCAACATCTCGGCCAGGTTAGCGAAGGTGTCGCGGAAAAGCCCCGACATGGTCACCACCACGTCCACTCTGGGCCGGCCCAATTCATCCAGAGGCGTAAACTCCACCCCGGTCACCCGGCCCCGTTGGTCCCACTGGGGCTCGGCGCCCACCAAGCGCAGAATCATGGCCACCGTCTCCCCCTGAGTGCACATGGTCTCAATGGCCCACAGCACTACACCAACTTTCTCCGGGTAACGGCCGTGAACTTCCCGGTACTCCCGCAACAGGCCGTCGGCCGCCTGTCGGCCCGTTTCCCAGGCCGCCTTGTCGGGTACCGTACGGGGATCAAACGAGAAAAAGTTGGCGCCGGTGGGCAGCGCATCGGGAATCCGCACCGGGTCTCTTCCCAGGCCGGGGGACACGTACTCGCCCCGCAGAGCCTTGAGCAGGCTTTCCAGTTCGCGATCAGTCGCCAGCAGTTTTTCCCGCAGTTCGTCCGCCGCACCCCGGCGCACCACCGGGTCGTAACCGATCATGGCCTCGATCATTCTCTCCAGCACCGCGCCGGACGGCGCCCGGCCCAGGGTATGCAGGCCGTAGGGCATCAGCTCCGTGGTCAGCTCCGCCAGGTAGTCATCCAGCACGGCTACCACGTCCGCGAAAGAATCCCTTCCCAGGTCCAGGCCGAGCACCTGGTCCAGGTTATTCTCTTTGACCCGGGCCAGAATCTCCTTTTGCAGCGCCACCACCCTTTCAGCCTTGCCCCGGTTTTCAGCCGCATCCAGGTAACCCAGCTTTTCCTGCAGCCCGGCCAACTCACCGTAAAGTTCCGGGCGCACCACAGGCGGGATCAGGTGGTCGATGATCACGGCGTACCCCCGGCGCTTGGCCTGAGTTCCTTCGCCTGGGTTGTTGACGATGTAAGGGTAGATATTGGGCAAGTCTCCCAGCACCACGTCCGGCCAGTCGTCTCCGCCCAGCCCCACGCTACGCCCGGGCAGCCATTCCAGGGTGCCGTGGGTGCCCAGGTGGACGACGGCGTCGGCGCCGAACTCCCGCTGTAACCAGAAGTAATAAGCCAGATACTGGTGTGTGGGCGGTAAATTCGGCGAATGGGTGATCTTGTCCGGATCGTCAGCCCAACCGCGCATGGGCTGTGGCCCGATAAAGACGTTCCCCAGCACCATCCCCGGAATTACCAGCCTGTCCTCGAGAACCATAATGGTACCGGGAGCCGGTCCCCATTCAGCCAGCACCTGCTGCTGCATCTCCACCGGCAGGGTACGAAACCACTGCCGATAATCGTCCACCGCCACGGTAATCACTCCCTGCCGGAACAGGCTTTTCAGCTCCCCGGGAGCCCAACTACCGACGTTGCGACCGACGGTCATCATTTTCTCCAGTAATTTTTCCGCGGGCAGCTCTTCCGGCGCCCGGTAACCGTCCTCCCGCAGGGCGGTTAAAACCGCGGCCAGGCTTTGGGGTACATTGAGATACGAAGCGCTGATGCCGTCCTTGCCGCCGCTGTAATTGTAATAGACCAGGGCCACTTTTTTCTCCGCGTTGGGCTTTTGCCTCAGTTCCGCCCACTTCAAGGCCCTGGCCGCCAGCCGGTCCACCCGGTCCGGCAAGGAAACCTTCTTGATAACCGGAGCCCCGGTGCCCGGGTCGACACCTTGTTCGTCCGCTCCCCCCATCAACACGGGTTCGATTCTGCCTTCCAACTCCGGATAAGCGATCTGCCAGTAGACTTCATTCGACAATCCGGCAGGGTTGTTTCGCCAGTCCTCTAGGTTGCCGGCATATACCGGAGCAAAAACAGGGATGTCGAGCTTTTGAAACAGTTCCACTCCGGCTTCCGGCCTGCCATAAACAAAATTAAAACCGCTCGCCGCCAGCAGTACATCAATGGCTGCACTGTCACCCTTCATGAAAAACTGCTCTACTGCGCCAACCTTGTCCTTGGCAAACACCAGCATGGCATTGGCACCCTGCTGTTCCAGGGCATTAACCAGATCTTCGTACATTTCTATATCATCATTTTTGTAAAAGCTGTCATAGGTCAGGATGCCGATCCATGGGGCTCCTTCCCTGTACCTCCCGGACTGCTGGTACCATTCGAGGTATTCTACCCTGCTGCCAAAGGTTTGCCCGGCATCAGGGTGGTGTAGGAAATTTTCGGGTAAATTAACCGGGGTATAGTCTTCAGTTACCTCCACTTCCGTATGCTCTGCCAGCAGGTAAAGCAGCAGGCGGCTCATATTCTCCTTTCCACCCTGATCAAAGTATTCTCCGAGTATGGCGTCTTCCGAATCGTCAATCCGTGGCAAACGCGGGAATTCGATGCTCTGCGTGCTGAGGATTTTCACCGTGTCCGGAAGCGGCGGCACCACCGTGTGCAACGCCGCGGCGGTATCCATGCCCACCATTTGCAGCAATACCACATCCGCATCCTCCAACTCCCGGGCTAGCTCTTGCTCTCCTTCCAATCCGGTTACCTGTTCACCGCTAAAGATGCGTAACCGAAAAAGATATCCCTGATCCCCCAGTTTGCGGTAAGCGGCGGTCAGGGC
This sequence comes from Desulforudis sp., assembly GCA_019084485.1. Lineage (GTDB taxonomy): Bacteria > Bacillota > Desulfotomaculia > Desulfotomaculales > Desulforudaceae > SURF-60. The sequence goes on from JAHRFU010000012.1 coordinate 38,941, forward strand.
AGAAAAAAACCCGGTACTGTTCGCCACGACCACTATCTTTACTTCTTCAGGCGCGGCCGTCAGGGCATCACCTTGAGGAACAGCTCCCAGCAAAAGAACAAGCAGCAAAATCCACGTCAATTTCTGCCGGCTGCGCCGCCATAAACCTGGCATAGAGAAAACCTCCCCCTAATTCTCAATCAAAATCAATTTGCCTGTTTCCGGATCCTGATAGACCGTACCTAGCTCCTGGTAGCCACTGCCGGAGCCGGGGCCCGTATTAGGTAATTCTTCCAGTTCCCGGCCCTTCTCCACGGTCACCACCTGCTGGATAGTCTGCAACAACTCCTGCCTACGAGCGGCATCCATTTCGCTGGTGAAAATATCCTGCAAATTCCAGGACAAAACCAGGGCCACCAAAAGGCCACAGACAAAGACCAACATCACGTCCACCATGTTGGCCAAACCTCGCAGGGGATCGTTATCCCCGTCCGATGCCAACCAGCGTTTTTTCCTTCGACGCAGCAACGGTTTCACCCCCGGCCTGTAATAGATGCTCCAGCAATAATTCCAAATCCTCCAGATAAGAACGGTACCAGCGACGCCTGGTCTGCGAGACAAGGTAGGCAAGGCCTCCGGCAGCCAGTCCGGCCACCGTAGTGTCAAAAGCAATAATAATCGCCTGAGCGAGGGCCTGCAGATCCCCCTGACCCAGGGCCGCCAAGCCGGGGCCCAGCGGGATAAGGGTACCCATCAGGCCCAATATCGGACCCACGCGGGCGATAAGGTCCGTTTTGGCCAGTGTCCTTTCCAGCCTTCTTTCTTCTTCCTGCAAGAGGTTATCTGCGATCAGGCGGTTTCGTGCCTGGTTTTCACCCTGCCGGTGCTTAAAACCGTGCACAACCGCCTTGTAAGCAGGAAAAAGCAGCCCTCTTTTCTCCCACTGTTCCCACGTTCCCGGAACAAAGTCGGTATCCAGCAATTCTTTTACAGCGGCGCCCCGATGTTCTTTACGCTGCTGCCGTTCGGCCAGTAGCCCGCCCAGGTGCAGCAGAGCCTGTATCAACAGGACGATTAGGCCTACAATAACCGGAATAAGCAGGCTCTGGGCCATAACGTGCAATCCGGCGGTTAAATACTCGGAACCCGGGACAATGGCCATAACTAATTAACAACCCCTTCCCATTTGCCTTTTCTTGATGAAATAACCACTCAGCACCACAACCATAACCAGGATAAGGTTCACACCGGCGACCAGGGCGTTCACCTCCAGCGGTTCCAGCGGCACCTGCAGTACGGCGACAACATTGGGTGTCACCAGGGCAAAAGCCAGGGTCATCACGCCCAGCGTAAACAGAAGCCCGTTAAACAAGCGGTGCGTGGCATATTTCAATCCTCCGGCCATAAGACGCGTCAAGAGACTTACCGCCAGCACCAGCAAAGCAAAAACACCTGCTACCGTGACACCCCAGTTAAGCGCAAAGCCGCCATCCGGCAGGGGCAGCATAATCACCATCAGCGCCAAAGCCAGCACGCAAAATGGACACGGCAGCAGACCCCATAACCTGGCGCCGCCACCCTGGCAACTCCGGCTTGGAACCTGAAGGGATAAATAAATCAGCAAGCAGGCCATTAGCAGTCCGCCCACAAAGGTATAGTTGTCGATAAAAACCGTCAGGGTTGCCGCCCGGTCTTTAAACAAAAAACTTAAAAGCCACAACCCCGTACCGAGGGACAATGAGTAGATGACAAGTATGGACCTTCCCAGTCCGGAACTACCCAGCAGCAATCCCGACTTGACGCCGAGCAGAGCAATGGCGCCCAAAACACTCTCCAGGGTCCCGATCAATCCGCATCACCCTTTCAAAAACCAAGACAAAAAAACAAAACCCTGCCTACACGGCAGGGGCAAATGCACTAAAAAACAACGCACCAACCACCCCCCTATCCGCGTAGGGTACAGTGTTACCTAAGAAACAAGCAGGTTTCCTGGCTCGGGGATCACCGCGTACTCCACACCTTCCCGGGAAAAACCCAGTGGCCTTCTGTGGAACCGCTACCCCCTTACAGTGGCGGGACCGCGCCGGACTTGCACCGGCTTCCCTCTCTTCCACCCCCGTAACCGGTGATGGAATCACTTGTTTCGATCAGACATTTATTAAATTACCCGGAACCTTGCATACTCAACTATTACCAATTCTAATACGTACACCTGTTATTGTCCATAATCAAAGTAGCATGATCAATGAGGCGTTCGCCGACGTGCTGGTGGAGGGCGATGCCTGTGGTCAGACCGCGATTCAGGCCGGGCTGACCTCACCCCTGGCCGTAATCATCGTGCCATTACCGGGATCGCCTCCTTATATTCATCGGTTAAATAAGATCGTGGTACACGGGTTTCTCTTGGCGATACTGCAGGATTCAGTCCTAAACCCGGCGAAATATTCGAAAAACGAAGCCAGGAAATCGATAATGATGAAACTACTGTACCTTACCGATACCCACATCAGAGGGAGCAACCCGCGAAACCGGACGGACGATTTTCCGGCCACCCTGCGCGCTAAGCTTCAGGAGGTGGCTCAAATTGCCGCGGCTGAAAAGGCCGATGCCATTTTGCACGGTGGAGATCTGTTTGATCTCCCGACCCCGGAGCTTCCGCTTGTGGCAGACTGTATCCGTATCCTGATGTCTGCGGAGATTCCGATCTACGCGGTTGCCGGGAATCATGATATGTACGCCTTCAGTCCCGACACCCTGGACCGGACCATGCTTGGGTTCCTGCACAACCTGGGTATTATCCGTCTGTTGCAGCCGGGGAAACGTCTCTATCTTTCGGACGATCGGGTACGGATCCAGTTGACCGGACAACACTTCCACCACGCCGTGGACCGGCGCGATCCGGTTCTCGACTACTGTGTGGACAAGTTGGATTGTGATTTCGCCGTGCACATGGCCCACGGCATGTTGCTGAACAAGCCTTTCTTCAGGGACACACCGCACACCCTGATTAAGCAGGTTGCGCCCTTTACCGAGGCGGATGTGACCCTTGGCAGTCATGCCCATTTCGGCTATCCGGAAGTCAGGGTGGGAGGGAAGCTGTTCATCAATCCGGGGTCAATCGTGCGTTTATCCCACCAACCCGCGGACATTAACCGGATACCCCGGATTGTCGTCCTGGAGTTCGGGCCAACCGGCCTCGCCTTCCGGTACATACCCCTGCAGTCGGCACGCCCCGGACGTGAGGTGATCGACCTCAGCGGTCCGGATGTTTCCAGGGCGCGCGAGAAGTGCATCGTCGGGTTGGCCGGGACTTATGAAGACGGCGCGATCGGGCGGGACTTGAAGGGTGCTCTGGATGATGTCAGTGAGAAAAGAACCGTGAGCAGAGCCGTCAGGGACGAAGCCTTGCGCCTGATTGACAAGTATCGCCGGGATACGGAGTGATTTGGGTGAACATCTCACGCCTGGTGCTCGAAAACATTCTTTCCCACCGGACCACCGAGATCCAGTTTGACACGGGCCTGAACGTCGTCGTTGGGGAATCCGGCTACGGTAAGTCCGCCATTGTACGGGGGCTGAACTGGTTGATCCTCGGGGAGGAGCATGCCGCCGGCCTTTTGGCGTCCGGACAGTCCCGCTGCCGGGTTACCGTTTACACGGACGACGGGGTCAGTCTGACCCGGGAATGGGAAGAGGGAGAGGAACGTTATGTGATCGCTTTACCCGGTGGCCCGCCTCGCTTTGTTCCGTGCCCGGACGGCTCAATGCCGCCGGAAGCCATGGCCTGTCACGGCATCGTCCCCTCCCGGATCGGGACCCACCTGAAACTGTGCCTACAACTTCCTGCTCCACAGGAACCGCCTTTTCTGATCAACCAGCTGGCTAAAGTAAAGGCGACCGCCCTCGGCAGCCTGCAGGGTGTCCTCGCCGCTGATGCCGCCTTGATGAACCTGAGAACCGATGATCCCGCCGATGATCGGTCTGTTACATCTAAATCCTGCAGTCCGGCATTTAGGGATCAGGTTCAGGATCTGATCCGGGATTCGGTACAGAGTGTCCGTTTTCGAGCCAAGGAAGAATTGGAGTGCTTCGTCACCACGGCCCTGCGTTACACGTTTGAATCCGACCTGGACTTTGTGGTGCTGTATGATCCCGAATCCGAGCTGGCCGGCGCCGAGTTCTTCATCCGCTCCCAGGGAAAAGGGGACAGGCTGCTTTTTGCCCCCGTCGCCGCTTATGGTTCCGGTATCAGCGAGTTTACCGCGCTGGCCCTCCGGATGGCCTTTATGGTTTCGGCATACCCGCCTTTGCCGGGGCCGCTGGTTCTGGATGACCCGGTCCGGTCGCTAAGCGATCAGTATGTCCCGAACGTCGGCCGGTTTTTAAAAAGCATAGCCGACAGCTTTGACCTGCAGATCATCCTGCTCACCTATGAACAGCATTTGACCGGATCGGCCGATAGCGTAACCGTCTTGTCATTTATAGACGGAGTAACCAATGCGCAGCATCGTGGGAGTTCGATCCGGACCAGAAGCCACAAATCCCCGGTTCCGTTTAATGACAAATAATGAATAACCGGACTCCTTCCTGAGAAAGAATATAAACGCAATCTTGTTGGAAGGAGGTGCGGTGCGTGCCCGATATCAAGTGCAACGTCGCTGAGTGCGACTATAACAACGAAGTAAAGTGCAATGCCCCGATGATTCAGGTGAACCGGAACCATACTTCAAAGTCTAAGGACTCCGAACACACCATGTGTGAGACCTTCAGACCCACTGACTCTTAAGCAAAAGAGACTGGCAAAAGCCAGTCTCTTTTGCTTTCCCTCCAACATCTCACCTCTCACTTCCCACATCCCATCATGGCCCGGCGGTGAACTTGCCGTTACTCTCAAAAACGATGGGGATGATCACCTTATCACGTTCGTCGCCGCTGGCGAGTTCGGTATGAAAGACATCCAGGAATCCGCGTCCGCCTCCTGGAGGCGAAAACACGATCTCCGTTTTGAAATCGCCGCGTTCAGGCCTTGCTTGTGAAGCTTCCGTATAGGTTTCAGCCAGAACCTCCCCGGCTTCGGACGTCAGCCTCAGCTCCACTACGCCATCATCTACCAGCGCACTTCCGGTCACGTGTACCGGATTAGCAACCGTCTCGTTCGGCTGGGGGGAGGTTACCCATATCGCCGGTTCCAAGACGGCCGATAGATTACGTTTCAGGGGTTGTGCTTGAAAACCAAGAGCCGTCAGCCAGAGATCCAGGTCCACCTGCTCCACGTGATCAGCTTTGAGAGAAACCTCCTCAATCCCTTCAAATTCGGTCAGGGTGTTCACCAAAGCCACCACAGCCAGGGTAAGAGCCTCGTTCTTCGGTTCGGCCAGGATCAGTTCCTTTGAAAACCGAACCTCCACACGCAACCCATCTACCTTAACACCCAGGCAGATGATCCCGCGGGGTAGTCCGACCTGAGCTCCCGGAGTGGTGGGTACACCGTCTGTCAGCTCCCTGATCGCCGCCAGATACAGGTCATTTGAGGCGCGAACGGAGTGTATCTCTCTGACTAGATGGGGTTTTCCATCGGACTTCAGGTAGTACACGGCCACAGCTGTTTCGGGGGTTTCGTCCTGGGAGCAGGTCTCCGGGTTCGGGATCTGTTTTGCGGTTGGCATGTCTGTCTGGCCACAGGCTGCAAGACCGAAAACCAGCACTGTGATTAGGAGAATCAGGTGTAACCTCGGCATGTTACGCTGTTCCTTTCAAGGGTACTGTCTGGTTATTGTAACACGGCGCCCATGTCGCATCCTGACGAACCCCATCAGACATATCAAGTCTTTTCTGACCGGTTGTGACCGGATACCCGATTTTGCGTGACCTCTATTGTGGCGGACAAGTTCAGGAGTAAGCGGTATTCAGGCTGGACAGTTTTGGGTATTATGAAACTATCTTAAGTTTAGAAAGGGGAACCATTCGGTGAAAAAAGTGATCATTGAAACGGACAAGGGCGATATGACGATTGAACTCTTCGATAAGGACGCCCCGAACACTGTAGCGAACTTCGAGTCTCTCATTAACAAGGGGTTCTACGACGGTTTGAACTTTCACCGGGTGATCCCGGGCTTTGTCCACCAGGGCGGTTGCCCCCACGGTACCGGGACGGGCGGTCCGGGATATACGATCAAGTGCGAACCTAACCCTAACAAACACGTGCGCGGCGCGCTGTCTATGGCGCACGCCGGGCGTGACACCGGCGGAAGCCAATTTTTTGTTTGCCACGATAGTTTTCCGCACTTAGACGGCCTTCATACCGTCTTCGGGCGGGTTGTAGATGGAATGGACACCATTCTTCAACTGCCGCAGGGCGGTAAGATGAACAAGGTTCGGATGGTGGAAGAATAGGCTCCGCCTGAGGAACTAGTTTTATCAGATTCGACAGGAAAGCCTCACCTGACGCCGAAATACTTCGTAATTGGCGTGAAGGTGAGGCCTTCTTTATGGAAACCGAGATGTTTTTCTTCGTCGTTAACCCGATTTCCGGGAGCGGATCGGCCTTGAAGAACTGGCCCCGCGTCCGGTGTAGGCTCAGGGAACTGGGGACTCCCTTCGAGCAACAGTTTACCGATGGGCCGGGTCATGCGACACGGATTGTCAAAGATCGTTTGAGCCAAGGTTACCGGAACATTGTGGTGGTGGGGGGAGACGGTACGGTGAACGAGGTGGTCAACGGTTTCTTTGACGAAGCCGGCTACACGCCTCCGGACGCCAGGCTGGGTTTGATCCCGTCTGGAACAGGGGGTGACCTGGTCCGTACCCTGGGTATCCCGCGCCTTCCAACGGAGGCGTTGGCCCGCCTTCTTCAAGGCCAGCCCAGAACGCTTGACGTGGGCCGTCTGACCTGTAGTGGGCCATCCGGCGCGAAAACCGAGCGTCACTTCATAAACATTGCGGATGCGGGGCTGGGAGGGGAGACGGCTGCCCGCGTAAACCGCTCCAGCAAGGCGATGGGAGGTTTTCTCTGCTTTTTATGGTCAGCCTTGGTCACTGTTCTCAGTTATCATAATCAGACGGCCACGGTCGTTGTTGACGACAATGAGCCCTTTTCAATCGCGCTCTCCATAGTTGCCGTGGCCAATGGGCAGTATTTCGGCGGTGGCATGCGCATTGCCCCTCTGGCGATACCCGATGACGGGTGCTTTGATGTTGTAATCCTGCACAGCATCAGCCGGGGTGACCTGCTTCGCAACCTCCCTCGCGTCTATCGGGGCACCCACATTAACCATTCCAAACTGAAAATACTGCGCGGCCGAACCGTTCGGATTACTTCTGACACACCGTTAACCATCCAGGCCGACGGTGAGATTATCGGTACCTTGCCAGCGGAGTTTTCCATTCTTCCGGGCGTTCTAAAGGTGGTGTGCTAGGTGCCCAAGATTATTGTGGATGCTGATGCCTGCCCGCGAAACGTCCTGGCGGCCTGCACGCGATCCGCTCGGGCCTTCGGTCTTGAATTAATCACAGTGGCCAACTTCCACCACCACATTGACTCAAAGCAGCACATCGTGGTCGGAGGGGACTCGCAAGAGGCGGACATTAAAATTGTCAATCTGACCCAACCCGGAGACGTTGTGGTCACCCAGGACTGGGGTTTGGCCGCACTCGTGCTTGGTCGGCAGGCCTATGCCATTTCTCCCGGAGGCCGCGAGTACCGGCCGGAGACTATCGAATTCCTGCTTGAGGAGCGCGAAGTGAAGGCGCGTATCCGTCGTTCGGGTGGGCGCACCAAAGGGCCGAAGGCCCGCAGCGCAGGTCAAGACACGGCGTTTGTCCGTGCCCTGGAGGCCCTGCTGAGCCGAATTACGTCCAATTAACGAATCCCTTGCCGCTGTGGGCTCTGATGGAAATATTAAGCACCTGACCGGCGTCAGGTGCTCTGATTACCCAGTTTAGGCATCCTCTAGCAGAAAGTGGCATCACTGAATATGGAACAATACCGGGCTGACACTTGTCCTAAAAAGAGAGTTCATGAAACGTGAGCGAGGTACTTGATGTCCAATTCTGATCAATGCTTTGAAGTACTCATTTTACAATCAAGAAACCTCCGGAATACCCTTCGCTTTAAGGCCGATGGCATTGACCCCTATGAACGGTTCAGGGTTGCCTTCGAACTGCGCCTGGCGTACAACCTCACCCTGCGCCGGTGCAGTGACGAAGTGGTGTCCCGCGAGCTGCTCGGGCTGATCGAAGAGTGCGAAGATCTACTTAACGTCTAGGGTTTTAGTGAGTCCGCGATCGCCTTTAGTTCTACCGGGCTCATCCGACCCGAAACCCAGTAGGTAATCCCGTCATGCACCCAATTGATGTTGCTGTATTCACCCTCCTTCAGCCTGGTAACCGTAAGCTTTGCCTCATTCCCACCAACTTGCACAGCCTTCCTAGTTATATCCGGTGCCTCATCATATGTTTCCAACGGTACATCGATCAACACATTGCGCTGAGTCAGATTCAGATGCCCAAGAGAACCTTCCTTGGTTATGGTGATCACGGTTTCGCCGGTACGGTCGTCATAGGCCAGATAAGAGAGACGTTTCGGTACAAAGCCATCAGGCAGGTAGGTGGGATATAGCACCGGGAAGGGAGCCAGTCGGCGTAGCTCCGCAATGTCTGAGGCTTCGTGGAGAATGAACGAGCCTTCTTCGTAGAGCAGTTTACTATCCGGCACCATGGCCATCTGCACGCCATCAGGATCGGCTTCGAGGGTGGTCGATCCCCCGAATCCCAATGGAGAAAGCGTACGGGCGGAAGGTGTTTCCCCGTTCCGGATCTGATCAGTCGTGGCGCTGCCGACACTTAGGGCATCATCCGTGCGAACCCTTTCCGCTACTTCAACGGAGTACATCGGAGTTACCGTGTTATCGAATGCCTGTTCCTCGGTGGCCTTGCCCACCTTAGCCTTTTCATCCCCGAATTCCCTGGATGCCACGCCAACCCCGCTATCTTCAACCTGTTCCAGATTAGAGCCATCGAGGAAAGAACGCTTTCCGACTTCGGTGAGTGCCCCGGGATAGATGGTCAGGGCAATGAATAGACAGGCAGCCATGGCCCCGGCACTAATGACCTGCCACCTCAACAAGCGGGTAACAAACGGTCGACGGGTACTCTCTTGCTGCCGGACATCCTGTTGAATCTTAGCCCAGAGCAAATCGGCACGAGGCTCACCGGCGTCGTCCATATGTTGCCTGATGCTCTGTGCAATCAGTTCATCGAGCTGCTCACCCCTATAGTTTGACACCGGTTCTCCCTCCTTTCGCCGCACGCTTTATTGTCTCCGAAACGCCCAGCTTAGCTGCGATGATGGAACGTGCCTTCCGCAACCTGGTTTTCACCGTTCCCTCAGGAATCTCCAGGTACTCACTAATCTGGATCGTGGTCATCTCACGGTAATACTTGAGGTACACGACCTCGTGGTACTCCGGAGCCAGTTCTCCGACGAATTTGGCCACCGCATGCTTCTCTTCGCCTGACAGCAGGCGCTGTTCCGGATCCCCCGAACCGTCCCGATCCGGTAGATCGTGATCCAGGGCCACGCCCGAGGCCCGCTTGCGGCGCCGTAACAGATCCCGTGCCGCATTCATTGAAATTCGCACCAGCCAGGCCTCGACCTTGTCGGTGTCGCGCAGCTGATTAAGTTTATGGTATGCCTTCAGGAACGTTTCCTGTGTAGCATCCTCGGCTAGGTTCCGATCCCCGGACACGTAGAAGGCAACGTTATATACGGCTCGGTAATGCATGTTAAATAGCACTTCCAGGTTTATTGGAGAAACCGAGGAAATCTTCTCCTCCGGACGCCGATCAATCATTTTCATCCACCCGAGAAGGTCTATTCTTGGCGTAATGTCCAAAACCCTTTTTGGCTCCGGTGGATAGCAATAAATCTCATCTTGTGTACTAGACGACGGTCATGGTGTTTTAGTTTTAAGCGGCGTAATAATTGCCCTATATTGGCAAATCCGGCGGCTTGTTTCACTCGTCAGTTAAGTAGAATGATATTTGTGGAAATCTTTGAAAGGGGATAACTCTTGATTATGACGCCCGGCACCACTCGGTGCTCACTGCTGTTCGGGATCCTTGCCTTGCTAGTCTGTGTGGTCGCACTTTCCGGGTGTGGGCCGTTAACCGGTGTGGAGGTGGAGGTTCCTAATCACTACTCACCGGAAGACCGAAACCATAACGGCAAGCCGGACTCGCTTGATATGGTGGAAGCGGCGCGGGCCGAGGTGACCAAGGGAACGCGGTATGATGCTGCCTATTATTCCGAAGGTTACCCTCCGGACGGTCGTGGTGCGTGCACGGATATCATCTGGGTGGCCCTCGGAGGTGCCGGGATTGATCTGAAAGCCTTAGTGGATGAAGACATCCGCCAATTCACATCCGACTATCCCCGTGTGGGCCTTGTGCCGGAGCCAAGCATCGATTTTCGCCGCGTGCCGAACCTGGTTGTGTTCTTCGGCAAATATGGGATGACGTTAACCACCGAGATCATCCCCGGAGATCCGGAAAACCTGATCCATTGGCAACCCGGGGACATCGTGGTCTGGGACGGGCCGGAGCACATTGGTATCGTTTCGGATCGGCGCCGTGCGGACGGCGTTCCGCTAGCCATTCATAATTCCGGCCCGCAGGCATCGGAAAACGCGACACTGCTGAGCTGGCCCGGAGAAATCACGCATCATTTTCGCTATCCGGCCTGGACGGTTGACCAATAGGATAAAAACGTCAGTTTCATCCACCAGCCTCAAGCGCCCGTAACTACGTTTAGGTGGTAATGAGTCACCAGCGTATAATCTCTCTCCTTCCGCATACTAGAAACAGGATCAAAAAAGGACGGCGCATATCCCGTAGAGACGGAGCGCCAGCGGAGGGGGAGAGTGTGTTGCTGACATCGGATGTTGTGTCCGGCATGATCAAACTATACCTTCACGGCTATGTTTCTTACGATGAGCTTGTCGGTTGGGCCGTGGATAAGTTCACGGACGTCGAATACATCGAGGATACCGATGACGAGCACTCTGATGCGATGTTTGACGTTCTGAGCCAGATTACAACCGGCGAAATAGAGGATAACCATTTGGATCCAAACGACTTTGCCCACTTCATCAACCGCCTCGATGCGCCTCAATTCACCTAAGACAAAGCCTGTTCGGCTTTGTCTTCTTTTTTTGTCTTGCCATGCCAAACTTTTGCTTTACTAAACGCACTTCCTTTTAAGAATAATATGAACAAGATCTCGCAAAGGAATGATGGTTAATGTTGAGAAGAATGTTAGCGCTTGGGGTTTTGCTTGTGGTTGCAGTGGTCTTAGTGGGTTGCCCGCCCGGGGCACAACGCAGACCGGCGATTCCACAGGAGATCAGCCAAGGCGAAAACCAAGAGCCGCGACTCAGGGTCTTTGTCGTTGAGGATGAACAGATTCAGGAATTCGCCTTTGAGGACTACGTGGCCGGGGTGTTGGCCGGGGAAATGCAGAACACCTGGCCGGAGAATGCTCTTGCTGCGCAGGCCATTCTGGCCCGGACTTTTGCCCTCAAGTTCATAAATGAAAAGGAATCGCGCTTCGAGGGGGCCAACATCTCGACCGACATTGAGGAGGCACAGGCCTGGAATGCCGCCGAGGTCAATGACCGGATCAGAGAGGCTGTGTCGCGCACTAGGGGACAGGTGCTGGTGCATCGCAACGACTTCATTAACTCTTGGTTCCACGCCCATGCTGGCGGCCAAACAGCCACGGCCAGAGAAGGTTTGAACTGGAAGGATCGCGAACCACCCTACATCCAGTCTGTAGAATCGCCGGACTCGCCGCAGGCACCACCGGAAGCAGCACGTTGGACGGCTACCGTTAGCAAACAGCAAGTCGTGCAAGCAGTGAACCAGATCGGCGCTCAGCCGGGTGAATTCACAAGCATTGAGATTGTTGACCGAGGCCCATCTGGAAGGGCTATTCAACTGCAGATCGGAAACGCAACCGTCAACGCAGCTGATTTCCGGATTGCGATCGGCAGCACGGAGATGAGGTCTACGAAGCTGACCGCCGTGAACGTGGCGGGGAACCAAGTGACGATGGCGGGTGAGGGTTTTGGTCACGGTGTGGGAATGAGCCAGTGGGGGGCATACCAGATGGCGCAGGACGGGAGGTCACCGGAAGATATTGTGCGCTACTACTTCCGCAATGTACGCGTTGTCCAAATGTGGGAATAAGAAAAGAGGGGGCACGCGCCCCCTCTTTTAGCGTCTTCCGATCAGACCGACCATATCGGCCACGCGCGAGGCGTAGCCCCACTCGTTGTCATACCAGGAAACGACTTTCACCAGATTGCCCACGGACATGGTCAGCAGGCTGTCCACTATCGATGAGTGCGGATTGCCAGTGATATCACAGGAGACGATGGGGGATTCCGTGTAGCTGAGAATACCCTCCAGCTCGCCTTGCGCGGCCTCTTTCAGCGCTCGGTTTACTTCTTCGGCGGCGGCGGCAGTCTCCAGTTGAACGACCAAGTCCAGCACGGATACCACCGGTACCGGAACCCTGAAGGCAAGACCGCTGAACAAGCCTTCAAACTCCGGGGACACCAAGGACACGGCCTTGGCTGCCCCGGTAGTGGTGGGGACAATCGAGAGGGCCGCGGCCCGGGCCCGGCGTAAGTCACTGTGGGCTGAATCCAGCAAACGCTGGTCGTTCGTATAGGCGTGTACCGTGGACATCAGACCTGCGGCGATCCCGTACTTTTCCCCGAGAACCTTCGTGATCGGAGCCATACAGTTCGTGGTGCAGGAAGCGCAGGAAACAATCTCGTCCGTTTCCGGGTCATAGTCGACCTCGTTGACTCCCAGGACAATGGTGCGCCCGGGACCTTTCAAAGGGGCGGTGAGGACGACCTTTCTGGCCCCTGCCGCGATGTGCTTATGGAGTTGTTCCTGCTTCCGGAACAGACCGGTTGCTTCAACGACCACGTCCACCCCGAGTTCACCCCAAGGAATGGAGGCCGGATCGGCCTGTTTCAACATCGCGATTTCCTTGTCGTCCACCCACATCTTCTCACCTTCGGTTCGCACTGTGCCGCGCAGGTTACCGTGCGCGGAATCATGGCGGATGAGGTGAGCCAGGGTTTCCGTGTTCCCCAAATCATTGATGGCCACTATTTCCATGTTCGATCTTCTCCGGGCGATTCGGAACACACATCGTCCAATACGCCCAAACCCGCTGATACCGATTCTTATGGTCAATGTTTCAGCCTCCTTGCTAATTAGCGGTCAATGTATTCTTTTCTTTAATACTCCTCCAGGGCGTCAAACTCCTTTACGCCTGTCCCTAGTCGCAGTATTCAGAAATCGGTGCAACCTGAGTTCAGCCCTCATCAATGGTCGGATATCTTAACAGGACTCTGACCTTGACCGCGCTAGCCGGGTGGATGTGATGGCGTTAGTTGGATGGCTGGCCTGCAGAGGTGTGTGGAGGGATCACTGGGCGGGAGAATCGGCGTGATTCTGTTATACTATTACCTATCGGAATAAAAAGAAGGTTTAGCGCTCGTTGGACATCAGGATTGTACTGGTTCTCCTAGCCTCGTTTACAGCCTTTGGCAACCTCTATTTGGCCTTTATTGTGGTTCCGGCCTATCTGATCGAGGCTGGTTTCAGCGCCGTCTTTGCTGCCGCGCAGAATACGGTCTTTGCCGGTGCGGCCGTGACTTTGCGCTTTCTGTTCACGCCGCTGGTCGACCGGTATCGCAAATGGTCTCTGGTGTTGGCCAGTGCCGCCTTTGCCTTGGCTCCGCTCGGCTTGGTCTGGGCAGATTCGGCGGCAACCATTACCGCTGTGCGCATTTTGCAGGGCTTCGCTTTGGCGCTGTATCCGTTTTCGGCCAACGCCTTCATTGCTGATGTCAGTCCGTCGGAGCAACGGGGTTCCAATCTGGGCCTGCTGCGGATGGTGATCATTCTGTCCCTGATCGTCGGACCACCTTTCGCCGTCTGGGCCGTCGGAATCTACGGGTATCAAACACTTTTTGTCGCGCTCACCCTGATCGGCCTGGTTGGATTGTCACCTTTGTTGCTTTTAAGGGAACCGGAGCATCAGCATACGCGCGGCAACCCTCTGCCCTTATTTAAGGAAGTGCTAAAAAACCGGAGCATCAGGCCCCTGCTTTATGCAACCGTTCTGGTCGGTGTTGCTTACGGGGTCATTCTGACTTTTGTGCCGATCTATTCCCTGCAGTTGGGAGTCGAGAACTACGGCGTCTTCTTCACCGTCTTTGCCGTCAGCGGCATTTTGATCGGAATTCTGGCGGGTCGCCTGTCCGACCACCATGGACGGGCGCGCCTGGCCAAGCCCGCGGTTGCGGCCTTCGGGCTGGGAACAGTAATCGTGGGGTTGCTGGCTGTGGATAACATGATCTGGCTGAGCGCCGTGCTCGCTGGTATGGGTTATGCCGCCTCGGTGACCGTGTTGGTGGCCTGGCTTATTGACATCACACAGGAAAGGCTCAGGGCAACAGCCCTGAGCTTATATGAAAACTCCTTAGATGTCGGGATTACAGTCGGCGTATTTGTGTTTGGAGTAATCGTGCTTCTAATCGCTTACGGTTGGAGTTTTGCGATCATGGGGTTGACGGTTTTTGTCCTCGGAGTTACCTTTCTCAATTACTCGGAGCGCCGGCAGGCGGAAACTGACTAACCGAACCAGCCCGTCTATTGAACCAACAGCAGTTCACATTCGGTGATCGTTTCCCGTAATTCCCGGGTCAGTTGCGTGTTCTCGCAGAGACTGGCACTGAGGTTATATGCAAGGCGCAGTTCAAACCGTAACCTGGCCCGGTCAACAGAACTAATCGCCTCTGAATCCTCGCTCAACATCTTAACCAGTTCCTTGGACTTGTCCAGCACCACTTCAAAATCTTGCTCAACTTCGGACACTCGTCAGTCGCCTCCTTATTACATGTGCTTATAGCGCGTCCAATTATGGACTCAACACATTCTACCTCCGACAAGCCTGCCTGTGCTAGGCAAAATATCTGCCAGTGCTACAAATTCCTGCCCCTCGCGCAGGTTTTTGCACTAATGCTCGCTTCGACAAAAATCGGCACAAACTAAACTTTACTAGTTTACAATCAGGGTCACCCTGTGTTATATTAGGACCTGCGGCGAACAAGGGATGCAGCAATCCAACTTAGCCAAAAAGTACAAATTGACACAGACGCCGCAAAAATGATACAATGACGAATGTCGCTCCTTTGGGGCGGCACGCCAAAGCCGGGTGACCGGCAGGCGGCAAAAGCAGCTTGGTCTTTGAAAACTGAACAGTGGCGTTTAAGTTCTTTGAGTTTTGATGGAGAGTTTGATCCTGGCTCAGGACGAACGCTGGCGGCATGCCTAATACATGCAAGTCGAACGGTTCTTAAGTTTAACTTCGGTTAAACTCAGGGATAGTGGCGGACGGGTGAGTAACGCGTGGGCAACCTGCCCCAAAGACTGGGATAACACTTCGAAAGGGGTGCTAATACCGGATGTG
>JAHRFU010000033.1 GCA_019084485.1 Desulforudis sp.
GGAAGCACCGGTGGTGTGCCTTGCCCATCCCGGCCGAAGCGTTTCCCGAGACCCGAGCCTACACGTGGATCGCACCACCGATCATCCTCAAGGACACCTCCAGATTTGCCAGCATTCACCCTTCGGCGGTGTCGGTCCGGTGGTCGCCACACCGCCCGACTGGGCCAACCTGCAGGCCACGGAGAAGGAATACGAGGAAGCAGAAGAACTGCGACTGGTCTACGTGGGCGCCACGAGAGCCAAGGACGTCCTGATCGTGAGCCAGTACCCGGATAAGCCGGAGGCCAGCCCGTGGAAAGTGCTGAACGCAGCCCTGGCCGACATTCCCGAACTGCCTGACCCCAAAGCAGAAGGTACCGTCGAGTCCGCCGTACAAATAGCGGCGACTACCGGAGACGTTCAGCCCGGTCTGGTACCCGAGGCTCCGGATACCACAGCAGCTGAGTACGAGACCTTCTGTACTGCCTTGTCCGCTACCTGGGATGCCAGCAGGAAACCATCCTACGTCGCCAGTTCGGTAACCGAACTGGCCAAGGAAACCCAAGCTCCTAAACGTTACGCAACGGGGAAGGGAGTGTCCTGGGGCAACGTCGTCCACCGCATGCTGGAGAAGCTGCTCCGCGGCGAAAAGGATCTCGACATCTGGGCAGCCCGCATCCTCACCGAAGAAGGCCGACCAGCAGCCGAAGCCCCAGAACTCACCGGCCTCCTGCACGAAATCCAAAAGACAGACTTTTGGAGAAGGGTGGATTCCGCCCACGAACGGCTCCCGGAAGTCCCCCTGGGCGGCCTGCTCAATACGACCGCTCTAACCGGAGAAACACTCCCCACTGTGACCCAGGGAATCATCGACCTAGCCTTCAGAGAAGACGCTGGATGGGTATTGGTAGACTTCAAGACTGACTACTACGAGACCGAAGACGAGCGGGATATTCTGATGAACTACTACATGGCTCAAATAAGAGGATACGGGAGATTGTGGGGTATAGTCACCGGTGCTGTACCCATCGAACTAGCCCTGTTCTTTACCCAGAAGAGCGAGTACGTAGTACAGTGAAGGTATTTACCATATACAACCTGGACTGTTTAGAGCTATTAGCAGTGCTCAGACACAATGATTGAACTACAAAATTGAATAGAAAATTAGAGCTCGTGATTTCGAGGTGTTTTGGGCGGAATCAAGCTAGTGATTGTGGCCTGAATGATAAAATACTGAACAGTTGTGTACATAAGTTCAATACAAAAGAGGAATCCCTTGCACAGGTGTCGTATTCCTGGAAACCAGGGAATAATTTGTCACT
The DNA here is from genome assembly GCA_019084485.1 of Desulforudis sp. GTDB lineage: Bacteria > Bacillota > Desulfotomaculia > Desulfotomaculales > Desulforudaceae > SURF-60. The sequence goes on from JAHRFU010000033.1 coordinate 1,302, forward strand.
CCGAGGAGGGTTACTGTGAGGGAGACGATAAATCGAAACCTGGATTTCTTAGTTACTGTTAGAGAAGATCAATGGAGAAATGACTTAGAGACAGATTTTGCTGTGGCCACGGAACCTTTAGACATTGATTCCTGTAGACGAGTGCTCTTGTCGGTAGCAGTAGACATCCGGATGATAATCTTAGAAAGATGTGGCTTGACAGACTATCCAACGGAACCCACTGATTTAACCGAAGCCTTCGAAATAAACGTTCGAATTCTTAGGCTGCTTAAGGAGTATAGTGGAAAGCTACGACGGCAAATTGTCCTTGATTATCTCAGAGAAGGCATTGCGGAAAACTGGGAGATTGTCGAACGGGCTAACCAAAATCAGGCGGTAATCAAAGCTATTCTATTAAGTGGTGCTCTTTCAATTGAGTTAATGAAAGAATGCCTTTTCATGTCGAGCTATGAAAGCTATGCCTACAGGGATTACATTATGATACTGGACTTTGAGGGTGTTAATGATCCAATTCATAGAGCTCATCTGCAGGCTGTTTATAATACAGGAGTAAATAATCCGGTTGTTACTACTGAACAAGTTGAAGAGATACTCCGTCATTATGAACGAGAAAACCACAGTGGTCTGGGCAGCACGTGCAGAGCCATACTTCGTTTTGATACTGAAATACTCGTATTCATTCTAAGGGAATCCCAGCGTAATGGGCTTCGCACTATCCAAGAGTTTATTGTGGGTACGAATGCCGAGTATATCCTTTTAAGGTTTAGCCTGGATCTAAAACAACTAAAAGTCAGGGCCATTGACATGGTTCACCCTGACGTATTCCTTAACTTCGCAGCTAAAATCGCGGGATCCGTTTATCGAGATCTTCCACTTTGCTATGTCTTGAGAAGTGATAGTAATGACGAAGATACAGTTAACAACGCTGTTCACACTATGATTGAGGGGCGATCGCCCAACATTAGTGTTACCGAGATCGAGCTAACTGAAGTGCACTTACAAGGCAGGCCTACTATCACCTTGAAGCGAACATCCCCCAATGTGGAACTGGTGAGGGCCGTTGATGATGACGGACTAGGTTTCACCGTGCGTCCGCTTCTAACAAACTCCTGTATTAGTAAGATAAAGGTATCCTATACGTTGAATAGGCAACCCCACGTTTTCTTACTGAAGTTTCTTCTGATTGAAGACCACCAGATATTTGTCTATGTTAAAGGTCAGGGTGGTGGAGTGCGAAAACGGCATGCGCTGATTGAACAGTTGCGAAGTCAGTTGCACCTGAGGGTCATTGAATGATACTCATACCTAAGGAAGGGACCCGCTTCCCTGCAGAACGTGTGCCGGAGTATCTCGAAAAGCTCTCCAGTACCGGATATTTACGCTTCTCGTGTTTTAGAGTTACGACCTGCAAAGGGCGTAATACCGTAAATATAGGGGACCGACTTGCAGGATGTAATTATGAAATCGTGTCACCTAACTTGTACTTTGAAAGCATTGAGTGTTCCAACTGCGGTAACGAATACAGTTACGAAGAGTTAGAACCGCGATCTGAAAAGGTATGCGAACTGACGGCTATCAACTACGACAAGATAGTCAGCGCCATAGTGGATAGCATTAGGGAGACCGATTTTGGTATCCACGAGATTGCAGGCTATTATGGCAACTATGTTTTAGAACTAGATAGCAAGCGTTTCCTCCTTGTCTTTGATGGTTCTGTGTTTGATAGGAGAGCAATTCTTACTGCTCAGGATTCTGGCAGCCATATTGTCAGGATTGCGCTCGACGAAGACGTTGCAGGAGATCTCCCAGCTAACATACTTACATTATCAGGAATTGATATTATCTATAAGGGTTTTCAAAATCAGAAATACATCCTTAGAGATCTGCCTTCCACAACTGAAATCATTCAGCGGATGGAAATGGTAGTCATTGTTGAAAGAGAAATGCTCGAACTTACTGGAAGGATCGATTGGCGTGTTTTTGAAGGGAAAATCACTGATTATTTGCTTCATCAGTTGAGGAATAGAGTTACGGAACGATACCAGTATTCTCAATTACTAAAAGCGATTCCTTCCTACGGGAATGTATCGGTGAGTTGGTCTGGCCCTGGAAAACCAGATAAGATAACATTGAACCTTGCCGAATACTTGGATGAGTTGTTAAGTGAAGGCTTTACAACTGATGCCAAGTGTTACGGTGAAAAGTCCAGGATCGACCATAACACCATCGAAAAGGTGCAACACCATCTGTCATTGGACGAGTTTGGTGCTCAGAAGGTACTTATCATTACAACCACAAATAACATTACCTGTTGGCAAGATGTTGCAAACTACAAACGGCGGACTGGTCATTATAAGCTAGTAATCCTGAGTGCACGCCTACTTGCAGAGGTAGTAGTTCATTTAGCTTTTGCAGATGAGTTCCTTAAAGTGCTTAAGGAGTGTACAAAGCAGTAGATGTACTAAGACATAGATCACGATTTAGTAGGTGCAGATATTCAGCGGTTTAAGAAAGACAAGCCGAATGGCCCGGGAGTGATTAAGATGACAGAAGAACAGCGTAGAGAACTCATTCGTTTGCTAGATCAAGGCGAGAACATCTCGCCAGAGTGGGCACGTATACTTTTTCCACCGGAGAAACGCGAGTACGAACTTGTGTATTTCGGCAAGGAGCGCGAGGAGGACATTCTTGCGAACACGCTGGCCGTTCCCCTGCAGTTGGTACGTACGTTAGGCAATAACGGGAATGGATGGCATAACATGCTGATCTTTGGCGACAACTTACAGGTGATGAAGCGCTTACTTAAGATGAAGAAGGTAGGCCAACTCTGTAATGCCGATGGTACGCCTGGAGTTAGACTTGTGTATATTGACCCGCCGTTTGCTACGAAACAGGAGTTTCGTGGAACACAGGATCAGAAAGCCTATCAGGATAAAGTTGTAGGTGCACAGTTTGTCGAGTTCCTACGTAGAAGATTGGTATTGATTCGAGAACTTCTTGCGGATGATGGAAGTCTGTACATCCATCTTGACAAGCGAAAGGCTCATTATGTCAAAGTGGTAGTCGACGAGGTCTTTGGTGAAAACAATTTTCGAAACGAAATCATATGGAGAAACACGAACAGTCACAACAAAGCCGAGACGTTTGGGAATATTCACCAATCACTGTTTCTTTATGCTCGTTCGTCGCGGTTCTTATTCCAAAGAACGTTTCGGCCGCGTTTTCGCAAATACGTTGAAAGCCATTACAGGCACACCGATGAAAACGGCTTGAAATTTAGACATTCCGATTTGACTGGCGACGGTGTTCGTGAAGGAGAATCAGGATCCGAGTGGCAAGGGTATAATCCTACAGCTAGAGGAAGGCATTGGGCGATTCCTGGATATATCTACGACTTGGTTGAGGACGACATTTCTAAGTTTGGAGTCATTGACAAGCTGGACTACCTGCTGAAACACGGTTGCATCGAACTTCCCCGAAAACTCGGCGGACAGCCACAAATCAGACGTCCAGAGTCCGTGGGCCAAGGCAACGTGCTCCAAGACATTTGGGCCTATCAGCCTTATACTCAAGGCATCTATGCGGGAACGAAGGAAGCAATTGACGAAGACGTTAGTTGGGCAATCGGTGATTCCGAATCTACCGGCTATCCAACCCAGAAACCAGAAGGTCTTCTTGCGCGTGTTATCCACTCTTCTTCTAAGAGGGGTGATATTGTCTTGGATGCTTTCGCTGGCTCCGGTACTACTATCGCCGTTGCCGAGAAGCTTGACCGTAGGTGGATTGGCATAGATTGCGGGAAACTAGCCATCTACACAATCCAGAAGCGGATGTTCGAGTTGCGGAAGGAGATAGGAAATAAGGGCACGACACTCAAGCCTAAACCGTTCACGCTTTACAATGCCGGCCTCTACGACTTCTCCAAGCTGCGTGAGTTGTCTTGGGAGTCATGGCGATTCTTCGCTCTGCAACTGTTCCAGTGCCGCGATGAACCACACACGATTGGTGGTGTACAATTGGATGGCTATCTTAAGGGTACCTGCGTACTCGTGTTCAATCATTATAGGAATCCAGGGGTGCGAATTGATGAGAACACGATCCAGAGTCTGCACGAGGCGCTTGGTTCACGGATGGGCCGCAGGCTATTTATCATTGCACCCTCGCTAACATTTGATTTCCAGCAGGACTACATCCCTATCGATGGCGTCCGTTACTATGCGCTTCGTATTCCCTATTCGATCATCCATGAGTTGCATCAACGTGAATTCACCGCACTTAAACAACCATCTGACGAACTGGCGGTTAACGATACGGTGGAGGCAGTGGGGTTTGACTTCATCCGCTCGCCAGAGCTTGAATACGAATGCGGCGTGAACAAACGGAAAAGTGAGATGCTTGAAGAGGTGTTTATCCGGATCAAGACCTTCAAGAGCGAGGCTATCGTACGCGAGCCGTTGCGCAAGAAAGGCAATCTAGAGACGCTTTCTATGGTGATATTGGACTACGATTTTAATGGCGAAGTGTTTGACCAAGACATGGTTTTCTTTGCTGATGCAATTGAGAAAGCGGACTGGGAGATTCGGTTTCCGGCGAGGCAAATCGGGAAACAGGTAATGGCTATATTCATCGACATCTACGGCAACGAAGCCCGCGAGTTGATTCCCTGCGAAAAATTTGGAGAGGGTGCGGTGACTGGCAAAGTCCCGTGTCGCAAAAGAACGAAGGTGAGGTAACGGGCGATGGGTGTTAAAGGCGACCGGTGCCGATTTCGTAACGAAGATCTAGTACTAAAGGTCACAACCGACATAGATCCCACGATCTGGGATGAGTCAAAATATGAGCCGTTTATCGATGAACTTTGCGGAATGCGAGAATACCAGAAGGATGCCATCCGCATATCCCTGCGTTACCTGCTGGGTCAGAAGTATACTAGCTTACGGGAGTTAGCAAAAGAGAACTTTGACATAAACCCGGAACTGAAGGAGCGCTACGGTTCGTGGGCTGGGATGGAGAGGCATCTGCAATTACCTGACCGGCTTTCATGCTCGATCGATCAGGCTACCGGCACAGGTAAGAGTTATGTGTTATATGGTTTGGCGTCGATACTGTTGGCTGAAGGCGCTGTAGATCGTGTACTGGTGCTTTGCCCCTCGACTACGATTGAAGCGGGACTGTTAATTAAGTTTCGCGAGTTGGCGGCAGATAGCAATCTTTTGGATCTATTACCAACCGACGCCAGGGTTAAGATACCGAAAATCGTCAACGCCTCAGAGACGATTGTTGATGGCTCTATATGCGTAGAAAACTATCACGCGATTCTTAAAAATGTGAAATCATCTATTAGTGACAGCCTAAGGGGTAAGGGTAAGCGTGTAGCTGTCTTGAATGACGAAGCGCACCATATAGCTAACGAGTCCAGTTCTAAGGCCAAAAAGTGGAAAGAGTTTTTGCTCAACCCAGAGTATGGCTTCCGCATCATTGTGGGTGTGTCCGGTACATGTTACGTCGGCGATGAATTTTTCGCCGATGTTGTAAGTCGTTACTCATTACGCCAAGCTATTGAGCAGCGGTTCGTCAAAAAAGTGGAATACGTTGCGGAGATGCCTGAAACCCTTAACCCGGAAGAAAAATGGCAGCTTGTCTACAATCGTCATCAGGACCTAAAGAAAAAACTCAAAAAGCGAGGCATCCGGCCTTTTACCATCGTTGTCACGAAGGGTATCGCTGACTGCAAGCGGGTTACGGATGAGCTACAAGACTTCCTTGTGGACTGGGAGAAGATTACCGCAGAACAGGCGCGGGACAAAGTACTGGCGGTCACATCTGCGAAAGAACACCAGCCAAATGTGGCAAAGTTAAAATTGGCAGATAGCCCAGCTAGCAAGCTGGAGTGGATCGTGTCGGTGTCGATGCTCAGCGAGGGCTGGGATGTGAAGAACGTATTCCAGATCGTTCCACATGAAGAGCGGGCATTCAACAGTAAACTGCTTATAGCGCAAGTGCTCGGGCGTGGTCTGCGGTGGCCCGAAGGCTGGCAGGGTGAAGATCCGGTTGTGACAGTGTTCAATCACGATGCTTGGTCTGGGCGCATCAAGCATCTGGTGAACGAAATTCTGGAGATCGAGCGGCGGGTGACTTCGACTGTGAATCCTGTCTCGCCATACAACTTCGAGCTTTACCATCTTAATTATGACAGACTAGAAGATACAAGTGAATACACAAAGAAGGGCGAATACCGGTTGCTAGAACAGGGTTATGTCGACTTGCCAACGCAAGTCGAGGTAGAGGATGTGACGGTTGAGTATGAACGCGCTGTTACAGGTGAACATACCAAATTCAGGACTGAGATTCAGCACAAGACGTGGAGTGTTGAGGAAGTTGCAGAGGCGATGTTCAACCGTTTGAAATGGATAGATGAAGAATCAAGAGAGGCAGAAGACCCCAAGGACCGAACGAACTACGCGAAGAAGTTCCCACTTCAGAAATGCGAACAGATTGTGCGCAAGTCACTCATATTGGCGAAGAACACGAGCGGGTGTATCATGGACGGGAATAGGCAGAAGTTCCTGCAGGCGCTAGGCACGCTAAGGCGCAAGAGAACTAAAAGGGTGATCTACAAGCTTTCGGCTAAGGCGTTGGATGCATTGAATACGTCTCAACGGCAGGCAGAAAGTTGCAGTGCAGCGGAACTGCGCCGCGGATCGAAGACAGTCTTCTACGGTCCGGGTTGTGAGGCCACTCTGCAGGACGAACAGAAGGAGTTCTTTAGAGAAGTCGTAGACCCAGATGGAGAGTTTGCAGGAGCCCGAGTTCCTGTTGTCCGTTCCAGCGATTATAGAGTACCAGCTTGTTTAACGATAGCCGATGGGGGGCCTGAGCGAAAGTTCATCCGGGAGTTGTGTAGTCGGGATAACGCTAAGGAGCTTGATGCTTGGCTCAAGAACACGCCAGTCGGGTTCTACTTCATCGAATACGCATGGAAGAAAGGGGAGCATCCGAAACGGGGCACATTCAGCCCGGATTTCTTCTTGAAGCAGGGTGCCCATATCTTCGTGATTGAAATCAAGGGTGACGAGGAGATCAAAGACCCTTCGTCGGAGAACTTAAAAAAGCATGAGTATGCCAGTGCGCATTTCGAGCGCCTCAACTCCTGGCTGGAGAAGGAGAAGATAATCGCGCGTTATCAGTTCAACATGCTAACGCCGCAAGATTACGGGAAATTCTTTACGAAATTAAGGAGCCGTGAACTTATTGGGTTCCGGTCAGAGTTAGACGTTGTTCTCGCAAAATCAGCAAAGGCAACATCACAGGCTGATATGTAATGGGAAAGGCGATACACACCTGTTGCTACTTTAGCCGAACAAGCTCTTGATCGTTGCTGCAGTGATGCGTCCGGTAATGTGCTTCTTCATAAGCTTTCCCGGGCCACTTAGTCTTGGGTATTTAGTAACGGTCTTGGTCATTCCAACCGGCCTGCCCCCCGCTCAGTAATGGGGTACCGCTTATAATGCGAGTACGGTTCGGTACAGACGAACGTTGCCCCAAAAGAGGGGTAGGGTGTTGGGGCAACTAGCCTACATTTCTTTATTGTACGTCCGGTAGCTGGGCAGACGCCAGGGGTAGTAGAGTACTACCCTACCTGTGAGGGCAGCAGGCGATGGAGACAATGGTATGGCTTAGGCAGCGTTCCAGATCATTACAACATAAGTGAGACAGGAAAGGCCATTGATAGATGAACTGCTAGAATATACTTGGGACAACAACTAGTGAACTGACAAGATGCGTTGGACAAAACGGAGGCACCCGTCAAAACGAATTGTTACTGCCAGCCCAAAATGTCCTCAAATAGACGGTGTTAGTTGTCCAAGAATTGACGGAACAGGTGTCCGTTTTCACCGAAATAGGCAATCAGCGGGTGGATCGGGGAGAGCTACATAAGCTCTCCCTGAACCACCCGTTTTACCATGTGATCATCTACAATGCGGTTACCGTTCTGCGCCCCGTAGATCAAGCAATGGGTACAGGCCTTGTTGATCAAGCGCGGGGTTCCGGTAGCAAAACGAAAGACCTCATCCAACGCACCATCGGAGAAGATGTCTCGATCGGCATCGACGTACGCCATGTGCCGTTTCACATACTCGCCGGTTTGCGCTCGGTCCAGATGGACTAGCCTGCACTGCAAGTCGATGCGTTGCCGGATCGCTGCGTAGGCCTGAAGCCTGAACCGTTCTCGCAATTCGCTTTGCCCGACCAGGATAAGGGCCATGGGACTCTGGGATGTGTTTGTCAATCTAAAAGTTGACCACCGCGATAACCTAAAACTTGACCACCCTGGATTAACGATTTAGATCACCGGTTTGGTTCTGTTGGCTTTCCCGGAACCGGAAAGACTCGCCGTTAAAGAGTAGGATATGAGCGTGATGGGTCAACCGGTCTAGCAATGCCCCTGTTAGGGTAGCGTCACCGAACACTTCTGTCCAGCGACTGAATTCCAAGTTGGTTGTGATCAGCAGACTCGCTCTCTCGTAACGCTCCGTACAGAACTGGAATAGTAGCGGGCCTCCGGGTCCGAGACCGAGATAGCCACATGAATATGCCGGGCCGGATTGTGCAGTTTGACCGTTGAGATTGTGCACGTCGACCGCTGAAAGTGGGCATCGCTTCCGCACAGATTGTGCACTGCTAACTAACAGAAATCGACACTCTGTATAATGGGTTTATGTGCTGGAACTCAGTGCAAATAAATCCATAGGAGGTCATGTGAATGACCAATTACAGAGAAATCCTGAGGCTATACAGCCTTGGGATAACAAAAAAGGACATAGCGGCCAGCTGTGGGTGTTCAAGAAACACCGTCACGAATGTCTTGCAACGGGCCGCAGCGTGTCAGCTAAGTTGGCCGTTACCTGACGAGATGACCAACAAAGAGCTTGCCGTGAAGCTGTTTCCGCCCGGCGAGGCAAAGTCCACTTACAGGATGCCGGACTATGAGTATGTCCACCGCGAGATGGCCAAGAGCGGCGTCACACTGGGTCTACTGTGGGTGGAGTACTGCGACCAATGCCGTGAGGCGGGTGAAGTTCCGTACAAATCCACCCAGTTCAATAAATACTACAGCGAGTTCGTCAGAAGCACCAAAGCGACCATGCACATTAACCGTAAGCCTGGAGAAATCATGGAGGTGGATTGGGCTGGCCAGTATGCCCACATGATAAATACCGATACGGGTGAGTTGATAAATGTTCCTGTGTTTGTTGCTGTCCTGGCTTACAGCGGTTACGCCTATGTGGCGGCGTTTCCGTCACAAAACCAAGAGTGCTGGATCACCGCGCATGTTAATGCCTACAACTACTTCGGCGGTGTCACGCGAATTCTTACCCCGGATAATTTAAAAACCGGCATTACAAAGCACTCACGAAGTGAGATTACCATTAACAAGACCTATCAGGAGTTGGCGGAACACTATGGTACAGCCGTTATCCCTGCCCGGATAAATCCCCACGTGATAAGGCTACGGTTGAGGGCGCAGTAGGCATCATCTCCACATGGATCCTGGCGGCACTGCGCAACCAGCAGTTTCTCTCGTTGCATGAGTTAAACGGAGCCATTCGTCAGAAGCTAACTAAATTTAACAACAAGCCCTTTCAGAAGAAGGACGGTAGTAGAGCCAGTATTTTTGAAGAGGAAAAACCGTTTCTGCTTCCACTGCCGCCAAAGCCCTTTGAGTTGGCCACATGGCGAGTTGCCACCGTGCAGTACAACTACCACGTCAGCGCAGATTCCCAGAATTATTCGGTTCCACATGAATATATCAAGCAAAAGGTGGACGTCAGGGTCACTAAGAATGTCATTGAAGCCTTCTTTGGCGGCAACCGGATCAGTTCCCACCCCAGGCTGTATGGACGCAGCGGCCAATACAGCACCATTGAGGCACATATGCCGCCGGACCACCAGAAGTATGTAACGTGGAACTCAGAAAGTTCATCAACTGGGCTGAAAAGATCGGGGAAAACACCGTTGTTGTTGTCCGCTTCTTCCTCGGTGCCCACAAGGTAGAACAACAAGGGTACAAATCCTGTATGGCTCTGTTGAAACTAGCGGACAAGTATTCCGTAAAACGCTTAGAGACCGCTTGCGCAAAGGCGCTGTCATACACTGTCCGCCCGAGCCTGAAAAGCGTACAGGCAATCCTTAAATCCGGGCAGGACAAGCTGCTCGAGAGCAATTCCGCACAGGAAACTCCCCCGGAGACATCTCAGTACGGCTTTACACGCGGCGCCGAGTACTACAAAAGGGGGAACAACTGATGCTAAACGATAACACAATTTCCAAACTGCATGAAATGCGGCTCAGCGTAATGGCGCAGGCATTCCGTGACCAGATGAAAAACAGTGGTTTCCATAGCATGTCCTTTGAAGAGCGTTTGGGCCTGCTCGTTGACGCGGAGTGGGCGGTACGCAAGAACAACCGCATGGCCCGGCTCATCAAGCAAGCCGATTACGCCATCAGCGCAGCATGCGTGGAGGACATTGAATACCACCCCGACCGAAAACTTGACAAGGCACAGATTACCAGACTGGCTACCTGCAACTACATTCAGGACTACCACAATGTGGTCATTCTCGGTGCAACAGGCAGTGGCAAGACGTATCTTTCCAACGCCTTCGGAATGGCGGCCAGCCGTAATTTCTACTCCGTCAAATATGTGAGATTGCCAGACCTGCTAAGCGAGTTCACGATCGCACGGGGCGAAGGCTCCTACCGTAAGATCATCAAGCAATACAAGCAAGTGAAATTGCTGATTCTGGACGAGTGGCTGCTGTTCCCGCTGAAAGAGAGCGAAGCGCGGGATCTCCTCGAGATCGTCGAAGCTAGACACAAAAAAGCCTCGACCATCTTCTGCTCCCA
>JAHRFU010000035.1 GCA_019084485.1 Desulforudis sp.
ATCATTCCTCCAGTATTCACAATTCAGGATTCAGAATGATTCGAGCTCACAAACGCGCTTCTATTCTGACTCCTCTCTCGTGTCTCCGGTCTCGTGTCCCCTGTCTCCTGTCCCCTGTCTCCTGTCTCCTGTCCCCTGTCTCCTGTCTCCTGTCCCCTGTCTCTCTGAACCACCCCTGACTCCTGAATTTTGAATCCTGACTACTTGACTCGATCAGAGTCCGCCCGGTCATTCCTTCGGGAACGGGCAGGCCCAGGATTTCCAGTATCGTCGGTGCCACGTCTTCCAGCCGTCCTTCGCGCAGTAAGACCCCCCGCGTTTCGGCGGATACCAGCAGAAAAGGCACCGGGTTACAGGTATGCGCCGTATAGACACAACCTGCGCCGTCCCGAACCATCTCCGCGTTACCATGGTCGGCCGTGACCAGAGCCACCGCACCGGTAGCCAGCACTGCTTCGATAACCCGCCCCAGACATTCGTCGACGACTTCGACGGCCTTGACAGTAGCCTTCAGGTCGCCGGTGTGTCCGACCATGTCCGGGTTGGCGTAGTTCATTATCACCACATCGTACTCACCGAACTTCTCCAGGAAGGTGTCCGTAACCTCACGTGCGCTCATCTCGGGACGGTGATCGTACGTGGCCACCTGCGGTGAGGGGATCAGAATCCGATCCTCACCCGGGTACGGCTGTTCGATACCGCAATTAAAGAAGAAGGTCACGTGCGCGTATTTCTCCGTCTCGGCCAAGCGCAACTGCCGGACGCCGTGTCGGCTTAGAACCTCACCCAGGGTGTTGGTAAGCTTCTCCGGGGCAAAGGCGACCGGGGCCTCAATGGCCTTTTCATACTCGGTAAAGCAGGTGAAGTAGACGGAAGGCGGCTCGGGCCCGCGGTTAAACCCGGCAAAGTCACGGTCCACAAAACTGTGCGTGATCTGGCGCGCCCGGTCCGGACGGAAGTTGAAGAAAACCACCCCGTCCCCTTCCTCAATCTGCGCTACCGGCTCTCCGTGGCGGACAATGATGCTCGGCTGGACGAACTCGTCGGTCTCTTCCCGCCGGTAGGCCTTTTCCACGGCGTCGCGCGCTGAATCGGCGGGTATTCCATCACTGTACACCAACGCTTTGTAGGCCCGCGCCGTCCGCTCCCAGCGCTTGTCCCGGTCCATGCCGTAGTAACGGCCCATCACCGTGGCCACGGCACCGATCTCCAGTGATTGCAGTTTGTCTTCCAAGGCATCGATATATTCCAAGGCATTAGCCGGTGGTACATCCCGCCCGTCCAGAAAGGGGTGGACATACACCCGTTTCACGCCTAGGCCTTTAACCATCTCCAGCAGCGCAAACAAGTGCTGAATGTGACTGTGCACCCCACCATCGGAGAGTAGCCCCATCAGGTGTAGGGCCTTTCCCTGATCGCGCACTCCGTTTATCGTATGAACCAAGACAGGGTTATTAAAGAAGGAACCGTTACGGATGTCGCGCGAAATTCGGGTGAGTTCCTGATAGACCACTCTTCCGGCCCCGAGGTTGAGATGACCCACTTCGGAGTTGCCCATCTGCCCCGGTGGCAGTCCTACCTCTTCACCAGAGGTGATCAACGTTGTCCGCGGATACTGATCCCAGAGTCTGTCCCAGTTCGGGGTGCGCGCGGTTGTGATCGCATTCCCCTCACCGCAACAGGCCAGACCCCATCCGTCAAGCAAAACCAACACCAGCCGGGTTCTTGCCGGAGACTGCTTTTCCTGCATCGTACCCTCCAGGCGGTGCCAGGCACCAACTCATAAATTACTGCGGCGGATTTAGGGTTTCCACCGTGGCCTTGATGATACCCGCAAAGTCGGCTGTTTTGAGACTGGCCCCACCGACCAAAGCCCCATCAATGTCCGGTTGGGACATCAGTTCAGCGGCATTGCCGGGCTTAACACTTCCACCGTACTGAATGCGTACAGACGCCGCCGTCCCCCGATCATACAGTTCTCCGATCAGGCGGCGAATGAGGGCGTTTACTTCCTGGGCGTCACCGGGGCTTGCGGTCAGTCCGGTGCCGATCGCCCAAACCGGTTCGTAGGCCACCACCAGACCGGTGACCTCGTCCGCCGCCAGACCGGCCAGGCTACCATGAACCTGCCTTTCAATGACGGTCGCGGTCCGGCCGGTCTTTCTTTCATCTATCGATTCTCCCACACAGATAATCGGCACCAGGCCGTTATCCAGGGCCGCTCGGGCCTTCTTGGCGACGTTCGCGTCGGTTTCACCGAAGTACTGCCGGCGTTCGGAATGGCCGAGGATGACATAGGTGCAACCGCTCTCCCGGAGCATCTCCGCGGAAACCTCACCCGTGTAGGCACCCTCAGCGGCCCAGAACATGTTCTGAGCCCCCAGCCTAATGTTCGAACCCTCGAGGATCACCGACAATGGAAGCAGGGCCAGAAACGTCGGACAGACGAGGATTTCCACGCCTTGGACATCGGCAACCGCCTTTTTGAGTTCCTCAACGAAAGACACCGCCTCACGTGGTGTCTTGTACATTTTCCAGTTCCCCGCGATAATCGGAGTACGCATAAGACCCACTCTCCCTCTTTTCAACGGCCGCCGCCGCTATTATGTCCTAAATCACAACTGTTGTAATGATGTTCTCCTCTATCTTTCCGACGACTGACGACTGTCGACTAACGACTGTTAAGGGCTTCGACGCCTGGCAGTTTTTTTCCTTCCACCATTTTCAGCGAGGCACCCCCGCCTGTGGACAGATGAGTAACACGGTCGGCCAGTCCGGCCTGGTTGATAGCCCGGACGGTGTCGCCGCCACCGATGATGGTAACGCCGTCGCTTTCAGCTGTGGCTTCCGCCACGCCCTGTGTACCGGCGTCAAAACCAGATACCTCGAAGAGCCCCATCGGGCCGTTCCAGAAGACCGTCTTGGCTTCCCTGATCCTCTTCCCGAACAGTTCCACCGAACGGGGACCGATGTCCAGAGCCATCCAGCCCTCCGGTACGCTGTCCGTGTCCACGATTTCCCGCCGGTCGGCCTGATCCCGTGAGGGAGCCGCCACGAGATCCACCGGGAGCAGCAGATCCATCTTCTCCCGGGCCACCTTCTCCAGCAATCCACGGGCCACATCCAGCCGGTCGGTCTCGACCAGGGACTGAGCCATATCTTTGCCTTGGGCCGCCAAAAAGGTATTGGCCATGCCACCGCCGATGATCAGGCAGTCGGCCCGGGCCATCAATCGCTCCAGGACGCCGATCTTATCCGAGATCTTGGCACCCCCGACGATGGCCACAAACGGCGGTGCGGGTTCGGAAACCAGCATCCCCAAGGAGGTGAGTTCCTTTTCTAGCAAAAAACCGGCCACGGCCGGGATGTGCGCCGGGATGCCGGCAGTAGAAGCGTGGGCCCGGTGCGCGGTACCAAAGGCATCATTCACATACACGTCCGCCAGAGAGGCCATTGCCCCGGCAAATTCCGGATCGTTGACCTCTTCTTCGGGGTGGAAGCGCAGGTTCTCAAGTACGGTTACATCACCGTCCGACATCGCCCTGACGGAATCCTGCGCCGCCGGTCCCACACAGTCTCCGGCGAAGCCGACCTCCCGCCCCAGCAGAGCGGACAGTCTGCCGGCCACCGGCCGGAGAGAGAAACGGGGATCGGGTTTACCCTTGGGCCTTCCCAGGTGCGAAGCCAGGATCACACGTGCACCACGGTCGATGAGATAGCCGATGGTCGGGAGGGCGGCTCGGATGCGCGTATCATCAGCCACTTCCCCCTCTTCATTAAAAGGAACATTGAAGTCCACACGTACGAACACGCGCTTACCCTGAACATCAATGTCCCGCAAGGTCATTTTCTCCATAGGTTCTTCCCCCCAACTCTTGGTGTGAGTATAAGGTTAGCATTCTCTACGGAATCTACAAAAATGCTCCAGGCTCCAAAGAACGATCATCACAGACGTAGACCGGAAAGCCTGGTGTGTAGTATTCCGGACCGACCTCCATTTTAGTAGCCCCTGGAAGCAATGTACAGAGCCAGGTCTACCACCCGGTTCGAGTAACCCCATTCGTTATCGTACCAAGCCAGCACTTTGGCCATAGTGTCCTGGATCACTGCCGTCGAGAGGCCGTCTACCGTGGCCGAGTGCGCATTCGAGTTGTAATCCGTAGAGACCAGCGGCAGGTCGCTGTAATCCAGGATACCCTTGAATTCGGTGCTGGACGCCGCGTCTTTAAAGTCTTGGTTTAGCTGAGCGGGTGTAACCTTCTGTTCCAGATCTACCACTAAGTCGATCAGAGAGACGTTGGGTACCGGCACGCGGACACAGAAGCCAGTCAGTCGGCCGGCCAGTTCCGGAAACACCAGGCCCACGGCAGCAGCGGCACCGGTTGTGGTCGGAATCATGGAGACGGCAGCCGCACGCCCCCGGCGCGGATCCTTATAGGGCATATCCAGTAGCTGCTGGCCGTTAGTGTAAGCGTGAACCGTATTCATAAAGCCCCGGATGATGCCGTATTTGCGGTGCAGGATCTTGGCAACAGGGGCGAGGCAGTTAGTGGTGCAGGAGGCATTGGACAGAATGCGGTGTTTGGCAGGATCGTAATTTTCCTGATTAACGCCCATAACCACCATGAGATCGGCGTTTTTACTGGGTGCGGAGATGATCACCTTCTTGGCCCCGCTCTCCAGGTGCAGGGCCGCACGCGTGGCATCGGTAAAGGCCCCGGTCGATTCCACCACGACGTCTGCGCCTAAGTCCCCCCAGGGGATGAGTGTGGGATCCTTTTCGGCGAAGACCCTGAAGGTCTGCCCGCCGGCCGTGAGACTGTCTCCGATCCCGGACACCTCGCCAGAGAAACAACCGTGCACGGAATCATATTTAAAGCTGTGTGCCAGGCGGCTGGTGTAGTCTTCCGTCACCGCCAGCCGGCGGGACTTGTGGTTGACGGCCACCACCTCTACGTCCGTCCTGGAAAGCGCAGCTCTCAGCACCAACCCGCCAATACGACCGAAACCGTTGATACCCAGCCGAACCGCCATGAGTCCCCCACTCCCTTTTCTGTATTACTCGGAACGTGATTTGAAAGATAACCGGCAGTTAATCATTCAACTGGAATAGGTTCATTAAACAGGAATTAGGTACGTCATTGCTCCAATCCTAACACATAATGACCCCGAACTGAAGCATTTGTATACATAATACGCTGCCTAATACACCTTATTCGTTCTCCCCTGACAATAGTTTCCGGGCCATTAACTCCAGTTTACGCAGGCGGTGATTTACACACGATTTGCTTAAGGGAGGATTGCTCAGCTCCCCCAGTTCGCGCAGGCTGACATCAGGATGCGCAAGCCGGAGCTCGGCCAGTTGCCTAAGCGGCGGAGACAGCCGGTGCATACCGATATGCTCGCGAAGCAGGCGGATCAGTTTCTCCTGACGTACACCGGCCCGTACCGTCTTGTTTAGGTTGGCGGTATCACAGTTAACCAAACGGTTTACTTGGTTGCGCATCTCTTTGAAGATACGGGTGTTCTCAAAATCCAGCAGCGCTGCGTGGGCACCCATCAAGTTCAGGCAGTCGACGATCTGATTACTGTCCTTGATATAAACCACCCATTTCCGCTTACGGGTGGAAACCCGGGCATCCAGACCTTGGCGCTGCATTAGTTCAGCGATATTTAGGGCATCGGTCTCGTTGTCGAGGAGGATTTCCAGGTGGTAATCGGATTGGGGACTGGATACGGAACCACGAGCCAGAAAGGTGCCGCGCAGATAGGAACGGCGGCAACAATCGCGGCTTAGGAGCCTTTTGTAGTTGCCGGTCTTAACCTCTCCGGCACTGACCGATAAACCGAGCTTTGGAAGTGCCGGGATCAGATTCATCCCGTCCTCAACCTGTACAAGGTAGCGGTTGTTCTTGCGCAGCCGGGCCTTCCGGCGACCGGAAACACGCGCCGGCAACTCCAAGGTTTCCTTCAGGCCCTTGAATACCTTCCGTGCCACGGCCGCATTCTCGGTACTCACGTTCAGTACCGGACGTCTGTGGGCCACTCCGATGCCGGTTACCTCGCCGTTAAACCGGACCAGGGCGGCCAGTTCAGCGACACGGCAACAGAAGCGCTCCTCGATACGGGCCAGTTCGTTCTTGGCTTGAACCGAAAAGGACAGCGGAATCAGCCCCCCCCTTTCAAGGACTTCGTTGAGCATTATTATAGCATACGACCTTGAATAATGACCTTTATTATTTTGATAGAGCGCAAAAATAATGCACAATCTCAGTTGTGCTGGTTATTTAAAAGCTTATCCTGGCCTATTGTGCTATACCAATGATTCTTCTCCGTTACTACCGGTCAATGTCCCGGTGCCTTACAGCCACCCGAAAATCAGCCTCTGAGAGGTGCTGACCCAGGAAATTGGCTAGGGCCACCGAACGGTGGCAGCCCCCCGTGCAGCCGACAGCAACTGTGAGTGTGGTTTTCCCTTCGTTCATGTAGTGGGGGATCAAAAACTCCAGCATCTCGACCATGCGCTGGTTGAACTCTCCGGTGACCGGAGAGGCGAACACGTAGTCCCGGACCCGCTCATCGTGGCCCGTTAAGGGTCTCAGCTCCGGTACGTAATGCGGGTTCGGCAGGAAGCGCACATCCATAACCAGATCCGCATCGAGGGGAATGCCGTATTTGAACCCGAAGGACACAATGGTAATCGCTAAGCGGTTCTGACCGCCCTCGTCCCCGTACAGGTTACCGATCTCCTGCTTCAACTGGTTGACCGTCAGGTTCGAGGTGTCGATGACCTTGTTAGCCAATCCGCGCAGTTCCATCATCTGGCGCCGCTCTTCGGCGATGCCTTCCACGATCTCGCCGGACGGACTGAGCGGGTGCGGACGGCGGGTCTCCTTGAAACGGCGGACCAGAGTCTCGTTGGTCGCCTCCAAGTACAAAATCTCGTACTTTAGCCCCTGATTGCACAGTCCCGCCAGGACATCGGCCAGTCCGGAGAAGAACTGGCCGCCCCGAATATCAATCACCAGGCCAATACGTCGGATCTGGCCACGGGTTTGAGCGCACAGCTCGGCAAACTTCGGAATCAGTTCGGGCGGCAGGTTGTCCACGCAGAAGAATCCGAGGTCCTCAAGACAGCGCATGGCGAGGCTCTTGCCGGCACCTGAAAGTCCGGTGACAATGACCAGCCTGTTGTCCATCCTTCTCCCTCCCATAAGAGAAGTGTGAGGTGAGATATTCCCACTTCCAACATCTAATCTCCCACTTCCAACATCTAATCTCCCACTTCTCAGATCCGGGCCAGTTCTCCTTTGAGATAATCTATCACCTTTACCGGTCCGGGATCTACCCCGTAGAGCGCAGCCAGGTAGATACTCGCGTAGTCACCAATGTAGATCAGAGAATAAAGTCGCGCCAGTTCCGTCGTTCCGGACGAGTCAATCTCGGTAATGCCTCCCACCTTCTTCACCATCCCCCCGGTGATCTTCATCCGTGCTTTCACCCGCGGGTGATCACCTTCGTTCCGCAGAAAAACCAACCAGAGCTTCTGCAGCAGAGATTCCGGAACCTCAAAACCGACCACCTCGTTATGGTTCAGTTCGGGGAAGACATTCCAGTAGGCCGGGGCCTTGGCGTTTTCGTTGACCTGACCCTTCCAGCGCTGTGCGACTACCTCGGTGGTACCGGACGCGGCCCAGATTACGGGGATGCGGTTCTGCAGCTTAAGAGCCGTCTGCTTGGCCGGATTGTTCTCTACGGGTGTCTCGGGACGGTACTTTTCACGGAGTTCTTTAAGGTGTCTAACCAGGCCTTCAATCTCCGTGGAGAGGTCTGACAACAAGCCCAGCTTCTCCAACGCAACCAGCATCGGAATGAAAAGGTAACCGCTGGCTGATCGCGGGGATATCCCACCCGGAATCTTAACCAGGGGTACCCCGTCCTCTAAAGCCATCGCGGCCAGTTTTCCGCCCGTGGTTACCACAATGATAAAGGCCTTGCGTTCACGCGCCTGCCGGTAAGCACTAAGCGTCTCCTCGGTGTTTCCCGAATAACTCACGGCAAACACCAGCGTCTTTTTATTAATAAAGGCGGGCAACGTATAGTCGCGGTTTACCACCACCGGTATTCGGACCTTGTTTCCTACAAACACTCGAAGTAGATCACCACCGATGGCAGAGCCCCCGAGTCCGGTGACCACGATCTGTTCCGGGCGGAAATCGGTCGGGAGCAACGCCGCCCGGGCTAGAGTAAAAGCCTGAGCACACTGTTCCGGCAGCCCCCAGGCAGCGTCGAACATACCCATTGTATCAAGCTGTTTCAGTTCCTGAACGGCATCCAGGTTTACACCGGCCACAAAAATCTCCTCCTAAATGATTTCTCGAATAATCTGTTTGGATCATATAGACTTCGTAAATGGGAGGCCTCACTTCTCAATTGGTTCCGGTCCGGCTTCCAGGACATCCTCCACGTAGGCGCGAAGAACCTCCGCCACTCCCCAGGCCTGTGCGAAACACCCCCGTGGGGTCACCGGATCGTTGCCGTCGAAAATCTCTGAAATGAATCCCACCCCGTGGTCGCGCAGGTGATCACGGAAGGGGTTGATGAAGCTGGCCGCCTGGCGCCTGCTGTCCGGCGAATAATCGTACGTCTTCCGGTAGGCGGTAATGAAGGGTCCCATCAGCCAGCTCCAGGTTGTTCCCTGGTGGTAGCCCCCGTCCCGCTGCACCCGGTCTCCGATATACACCCCGGAGTACACCGGATCGTCAGGGCTGAGGCTCCTGATCCCGTAGGTAGCGTACAGCTTCTGCCACACACGGTGGACAACCCGCTTACTCTGCTCCTTGCTGAGCATGCTGTACGGGAGGCTCACGGCCAGAAGCTGGTTGGGCCGTAGCCGACAGTCCCGCTCCTGCTCGCTGACCACGACGTCACAGAAGTGACCCTCACGCTCATTCCAGAATAGTCGCTGGAAACTCTCCCTGGTTCTTTCCGGAAGGCCGGGATAGGGGAACTGTTCACCGTACTGGCGACAGAGCAGTTCCAGGACGTTCAAGGCATTGTACCAGAGGGCGTTAATCTCCACGGCCTTGCCGTGCCTGGGCGTGACCACCCACCCGTCCACCTTGGCGTCCATCCAGGTGAGCTGGATGTCCGGTGATCCGGCGGTGATCAGTCCGTCCTCATCCGTCCGGATCTCGTAGTCGGTGCCGGTGCGATAGGACTCCGCAATCTCCTTCAACACCGGGAAGATGATCTCCTGTATGAACTTGAAATCTTTGGTATATTGCAGAAACTTGTACACCGCCTGGAAATACCAGAGCGAAGCGTCCACGGTGTTGTATAGGGCGTCCTTGGCGCCGATCTTAAAGGCATTCGGGATGAGACCGTGGCGGCACTGGCGGGCGAAGGTAAACAGGATCTCCCGGGCGTCGTCAAATCGGCCCGTAACCAGGGTCAGTCCCGGCAGGGCGATCATGGTGTCCCGGCCCCAGTCGGTGAACCAGGGGTACCCGGCGATCACCGTCTTGGTGCCGGTAGCGCGCCGCTCAACAATAAAGGCATCGGCGGCCCGCACCAGGGTCCGTACCATCGGATCGTCGTAGCCCGCGCTGTCGACCAACAACTCGATTCGTTCCCGCTCCCGGCTCAGGAGGGCTTCGCCGTCTAAATCCTCGAAGTCGGGATCAACCGTGGCAATCAAGGCAAAGGTCCGGGACTCGCCCGGTCCGATTTCCACCTCAAACCGACCCGGGATATAGTTGTCCTCAAAGCAGGGTTCCCCGCGTTCCCGTTCCGCAGCGTAGGCAATGCCCCTAAACCATTGACCACCCGGCAGGTAGCGTCCCGAACCGCACAGCAGGCGCAGGGGAGGGAGGTCTTCACGGGCCTTAAGCGATACCCCGCGGGGGATGACGCGCTGCTGGAAGTCGAGTTGACCCTCGGCGGTCATATAGTGATACCCCCGGCAATTAACCAGCGGCGTAATCTGCAGTACCGCCGGTTCCAGGCCGTTATCCACCTGGTACAGAATCACCGTGGTGTTTTGACCGTAACACATGAACACCGTTTTGCGCACAGCGGTGTCGCCGAAGCTATAGATGAAGGTCGGAAAAGGTTCGAAGCGAACCTGCTGCAGGTGGATGAAGCCGGAGTCCGTAACCCCGTATCCGGTTTCGTTCGCGGCTAGGTTGTAGGTCACCCCACCTGCGGAGTAGCGTTCGTCCAGCTTGGCCAGTTGTACTACGCGCCAGCCGGGCGGGTTGTGGGCGGCGACCAGCAGTCCATGGTACTTACGCGTGTTCGCGTTGATCAAGGTGCTCGCGCCGTAACCACCGATACCGTTGGTTACCAGCCATTCACGCTCGATACCATGTCGGAATGTGCGCCAGCTTTGTTTTCCGAAATGCAACGGGGTGACCCCCTTCAGGCCCAAAAACTTTCAGATTAGAGAATCCCCGACTATCAGGTTGCCCCGATCCCGGTTGGTTTACCTATCGCAAGAGCGAGTGCGCCCATCAGACCCATCCGTTCGCCCAGCTCGGCGGGAACCAGACGGGCTGAAGCATAGGCTTCTTTCAAAGCATAGTTTCTGGTTTCCCCGCGAACGAGGTCTAGGATCAGCGGTCCCGACTCCATTACGCCCCCGCCCAACACCACCAGGGAAGGATTGAGGAGGTTCAGAATATTGGCGATACCGATGCCCAAGTAGCGGGCGGCCGTCTGAATAAGGTGGAGGGCCTCGGCGTCACCCCCGGCGGCCGCGTCAAAAACGGTCACGGCAGTGACCTCATCCGGTGCTTCGGCGGTCCGGACGAGGATTCCCCGCCCCCCGCCGGACGCAATCAGGGTCTGGGCCTGGCGGGCGATGGCACTTCCGGAGGCCAATGTCTCCAGACAACCGCGGCTGCCGCAGGAGCAGGGTGGCCCGTCCGGATCGACCACGGTGTGCCCGATCTCACCGGCCGCGAAACCGGCACCCCGATAGAGGCTGTTGTTCAGGATCAATCCACCGCCGATACCGGTACTGACTGTAATGAACACCAGGTCGCTTGCCCCGCGTCCGGCACCGAAACGGTGCTCACCCAGGGCAGCAAGGTTGGCATCGTTATCGACCAGTACCGGCAGGTGTAACAGTTTTTCCAGATCGCTACCCAGGGGAGCATTCTCCCAGCCCAGATTCGGAGCCTGGTGCACCACGCCGGTCTCCGAATTGAGCGGGCCGGGGGCTCCGACCCCTATGGCGGAGACCTCGGTTACAGGCACATCGGCCTGGTTACAGACTTCCTCAATGGTGGATGCTATGCGCCTAATCACAGCGATATAACCATTCTCCGCGGCGGTGGGAACCTTGATCTCGCTGAGTATCCGACCCTGAGCGTCGGCCAGCCCGGTATAGATCTTGGTCCCGCCAAGGTCAACCCCAACATAGTAAGCCAAAGCATCACACCTCCTTTGCTCACCCCAAAATAAACCGCTCGATGGTATCCGCCACGCCGTCCTCATAGTTGGCTGGGGCCACGTGGTCGGCGAAGGCCTTCACCGGCTCCGGCGCATTACCCATCATTACGCCTAGGCCAGCCCACTCCACCATGTCAATATCATTGTAGTTGTCCCCGATGGCCAGCACTTCCTCGCGCCTGAAGCCGTAATGTCCGGCTAGCCACTCGAGGGCTAGGCCCTTGGTTGCCGTCGGGTGCGAAAACTCCAGGAACTGCGGTTTCGATTTTGTTAGGTGCACAATCCGGCTCAGAATCGGGAAGGTCTCACCGAGCAGGCGGTCGATATCCGGGGGTTCTGCAATCGCCACCAGCTTGGTGGGGGCGCGGTCGCCCAGGAAGGAGATCAGATTTCCCACGGGAAAGGCATCCACCCCGGAAAGGGCGGCGTAGCGCCGACCGTACACGGTCAGCTGCTCCATGTAGAGTTTGTCGTTCAGGTAGAGGTTTATGTGGTGTTTGTCCGGTTTGATGAAGGTAATTACGGAATGAGCCACCTCGGAAGGAAGCGGCCGGTGGATCAGGTACTCTCCGGTCTGGGGTTGGGCGATAAGCGCCCCCTGGTAAGCAATGATCGGCATCGTGATGTTTAGTAGCTGGGCAATCGGCTGGGCGGAACGGAACATCCGTCCGGTAGCCAGGGTCACGGCTACTCCGGCCTGCTGGGCGGCTCTGATGGCCTCCCGGTTGCGGGGCGTAATCCCGAGTTGGTTGTTAAAAAGCGTATCATCCAGGTCAATGGCCAGCAAGCGGTATGGCGGCAAGCCCGTCCCCTCCCCTTACCCTGTTTCCGCCAATTATACCACGCTTCCCACGTACGGGGTGAGTCAGGGCACGGTCCCCTGACTTGATATAAGGTTTTTCATAGAAAAAACCAAAAACTAATTAGTACTTCAGGCACGGAGCCGGGACCCGTATCGGGTAATACTTCCAGTTCCCGGCCCTTCTCCATGGTCACCACCTGCTGGATAGTCCGCAACAACTCCTGCCTACGAGCGGCATCTATTTCGCTGGTGAAAATATCCTGCAAATTCCAGGACAACGCCATTTAGCACACGATAGCCCGAGGAAATAACAAGCAAGATGTCTTTCTATCCGTGGACGCTGGTATGCCTGACCAACCTGTAAAGGGTGCCACAACCAAAAGCGTGGAGACTATCCTCGCCCGCCTGCTCTCCATCGTTGCCCAATTGTTAACCTTTCTCTAAGTGCGCAACTAAAGTCAACAAAGATTCGGCACGTTGTCCAGGTGCGCCGCCTCTTCATTTACTACGCGAGGGTCCTACGCGAGGGTCGGTTACAAGATGTCCCAGATAGGTCCGTATGTGGGTAGGTCAAATACGTTGGTAAGCGAACCGGTTGAACACGTAACCGGAAACTGCTTGATGGAAAGAGTAATTGGACCCATTTAGGTCAAACAAGTATTGGATGAAGCTGACAGTTCGGCGACCGTGAGCCATTCAAGGCTTTCCAGACGCTAAATCCGAAAATCCGAGGGCCTGACCCCGTGTTCCCGTTCCCGCTCCCGTTCCAGCCGGTCGGCAAGCCCACGAAGATACTCGAAAAACGCCTCATCGCTGTCCTCGTTCCGCTGGCCTTTGAAAATCAGGATAAAGGCCGGCTCATCGAAAGGAACCTCATAGCCGGTAGGCACACCCGCCCCAAACCAGAAAAGTGAACCCGGCCGCATCAGGTTCCTTATGCCGCCGCTCGCTAGAACCCAACGGCCGCGCACGGTGTAGATCAAGCTTTAGGTGGGGTGGGGGTGCTCGGGGCAGTAAAGCCCGGGCGGCATCTCAATGTAATGGGCCTGGCAGCCTTCCCCTTTCAGGAGCGGCCCAATGCGTCCTTCCAGGGTATTTACGCCGGGATTCTGATTAGCGTCCGTGATGTTATTCACCACCCGGATTCCGTGCCAGGCGACGCTACCCGGTCTTGGCTCGTTTACCATTGGTGGCGCCGTGTGCTTACTTTCTGCCGCCGTGGGCGTAACCTTCCTCAACCAGGCTTTCACCACTGTGTAAAGGTCCTCATTGTAGGACCGGTTGAAGCTCTCAAAAGAATGCCGTTCCCGCATCCTGGTATCCGCGTCGGGAGCCGCTACCTGGAAGCTGTGGTCGGCATGAGGGATAACAATCCGCCTTACATTACAGTTACCGGTTTCGCTCATAATCTGTTCGATGCGGGCCGCATGTTCCAAAGGCACGTTCATATCCTGCTCACCGTGCAGAATCAGCGCCGGACTGACGATGTACCGGAATTGCTCATCCGGCGGTTCGGCAAGTTCTTCACGCCACCGGGCCAGCGGCATCACCCGCGTCTGATCGCTGTACTTCAGCGTATAGGTTTCCTCCCCCCTCAGGGCTGCCTCAATCATCACTTGGTAATGCCCGCCAAGCGCCAGGCCGAAGGGAGAGGTCCCTTGAGCCCACCGGCGGTTTGCTTCGCTTTGCGTAGCGTAGGCAAGTAAACGGCCGTAATTATAGGCAAACAGATCCTCAATGGGACTGCACAAGGCTCCCAAAAAGATATAAGCGTCAGCCAGAACGCCCCGTTTTGCTGCCAGGCAGGCAAGGTAAGCCCCTGCACTTTCTCCCGCTATCACCAACTGCGCAATGTTGGGGTGTTGGCGGGTAAAGCTTATAATCGCCATTAGGTCGGCCGTCTCATCCCTATAGGTTGTGGGGCGCGGCCCCGGCGGAGTACCGCCGTAGCCGCGCTTGTCCCACCGTATCGAAGCATAGCCCGCAGCCGCCAATCTCTCGGCCAGCCGCTTTAGGGCGTCACGTGGCGGCACACGCCTTTCAGGATTGACCAGTGCACCGTCACGGGTATGCGACATCGTTCCCCCGGCAATGATCACACAGGGAAACTGCCCATCGCTATGGGGTAGAAGTAACGTCCCTGCCAGGGTAGTTCCTTCAGATGGAACACTTACCTCTACCTCTTTTTGCATACGCATACCGCACTTCCTCTATTCTCTGATATAGACAGCGTCCCATCTTGTGTTAATATCCGCGGGATGAGGATTGAGTCCTTCAACCTTCTCCCTTGCAGCATAGACGTTGTATAGCGCGGCGATGGGTACCACCGTGCTTTCCTCGTCAATCAACACGTGCATGGCCTCAGCCATCAATCGCGCGGCTTCCCGGATGTCCGGGCTGCTCCTGGCCTCGTCAACCAGCCGGTCGAACTTTTCGCCTGGCCAGAACGGCTTGTCATAAGTGGATCCCTGGTACCCCCTGCTATGGAACAAAAGTTCCGGCAGGAAAGTGGGGTCACCATTATTCTGATTCCCTCGCTCTAACCAGAGATCCCCCTCTCCTTTTTTAAGCCTGTCGTAGTAGAGGCCGTCATCCGCCACTTCCATTATCTGAATACCAATGCCAACATCCCGGAGTTGTTGCTGCAAAACTTCCGGCAAGGGTTTCAATACACTGGCCGAAGGAAAACCGGAAACAAGCGTCAGTTCCAACCGTCTCCCGTCTTTCGTCCTGATACCATCGGATCCAGGCCTCCAGCCAGCCTCATCCAACAGCGTCTTAGCTCTTGCCGCGTCATAACCAAAACCTTTCACCAAATTCTTGTGCTCTCCCAGAATGTACGGCAAGCAATTGGGTGGGCTATCGACCGCGAGGCGATTGTCCAGAAGGTGTGGGAAGGCAACGCGGACAGCAGCCAGACAGTCATTCCGGCCGGAATTCTGGGAGAGCACAAGAATTTGTTGAAAGGTTTTGGTTATGACGCGGCAAGAGCTAAGACGCTGTTGGATGAGGCTGGCTGGAGGCCTGGA
>JAHRFU010000048.1 GCA_019084485.1 Desulforudis sp.
AACCTAAGGGAAATCGGACTCAACGTATCCCAGATCGCTAGAAAGCTGGGTGTGTGCCGAAACACTGTCTACAAGTACCTGGATGCCAACCCAGAAGAGATAAGGCAAGTCATTGAAAGGGGTGAACGCCGGCGGAAGAAGGCTTGAGCCGGACGAAGGGAAACTTTCACGTCCGGTTCTTAGGGGGGAAGAGACAGTAATGGCTCCTCCCTACCCGACACACGCGTTGGGGTTTTTCTGTTTTCCCACGCTTGGCACTGGGACCGGCTTGGGATTACTATAGACAGAAGCGGTCTCGCCTTATGAAAAACAAGAGAGGAAGACACACAAGGAGTGGCGGTTGTGGATATTGGGCCCTGGATCAAAGAGTTGCCCGTGTCGATCACGGTCTGTGATGTGAACGGGGTTATCCTGGAGATGAACGAGAAGTCCTGTGAGGTCTTTGCGAAGGACGGCGGGCGCAATTTGATCGGAACGAACCTGTTGGACTGTCATCCGGGGCCGGCCCGGGCGAAGCTGGAGGAGATGTTGCACACTTGGTCGTCAAACACTTACAGCATCGAGAAGAACGGGAAGAAGCAGTTCATCTACCAGAGTCCGTGGTATCAGGATAATGAGTTTCGTGGATTTGTGGAATTCATAATGGATATCCCGGTAGAAGCGTCGCACTTTGTCCGGAAATAATCCGTGTATATAGTTCCGGGTTGGAGGTTAAGTCTTGTACGACCCCAGGTATCTAAGCAAGGTCAAAAAGGCGATTAAGGAATACGATATGATCCGCGAGGGCGACCGCGTGGTGGCCGGTGTGTCGGGAGGCAAGGACAGCACTGCGCTCCTGTTCATCCTCGCCCAGTTGCAGCGGCATTCGCACCTGAGGTTTGAACTGCAGGCTGTGATTCTGGACATCGGCTGGGGTGATGTCAACCTGGACGGGCACCGCGCGCTCTGCGAGCGAATGGGGGTACCCCTGACCGTCAAGAGTCATCCGGTGGCCCAGATCATCGACAAGCACCCGGAGAAGAACGCCTGCACCCTGTGCGGGAAGATCCGGGCCGGAGTATTGAACAACACCGCCCTGGAACTGGGCGCGAACCGGGTGGCGCTGGGGCATCACTTGGATGACGTGATCGAGACCTACTTCCTAAACCTGATCTTCACCGGGCAGATGAAGACCTTTCTGCCCAACACCTACCTCAGCAACACCGATCTGCACCTGATCCGCCCGCTGGTGTTCCTGCCGGAACACGTCCTGGTCTCACTGGCCAGGCGGGAGGAACTACCGGTGGTGACCAACCCCTGCCCGCACAACGGGCACACCAGGCGCGACGAGGCGAAGGCCATCGTCAGTGACCTGTCCACACGCTACCCCGACTTCCGGGACAAATTCCTGAGTAGCCTGCATAACGTTAGCCTTGAGAACCTTTGGAAACAGCGATAGCCGAAGCGGGGAGGATGCCCTGTTCGGGTTGGTCGATGAGGGTCGACATCTCTTCCTTGACCTCGCGGATGCGCTGGTATTCAGCGTGCGTGAAGGCGGGCACCGCCTGGTCGTAGAAGTCGAAGACGGCTTGGTCGCAGGGCACGATGCGGAACTTGAAGCGGTTGGCCTCGGGAGCCTTCTGCACCCAAACCGGGATGTAGTCCACTGCGGTGAGTTCTGTTTCGCCCGTGTTCAGGTCTTTGGTAATCTCCAGGTTCAGGATGATCCCGCTGTCCGAGTACTGCCAGCGCTGGTTGGAGATGAAATTGCCCAGGGAGTAGGCGACAAAGCATTCCCGGAGTTCGCCGTCCCGTTCGATGGTTATGAATTCCATCGGCTGGACAACGTGCGGGTGGCCCCCGATGATAATATCTGTTCCAAGTTCAAAGACGCGCTTGGACACCTCCTTCTGGTAGGCGCTGGGCTGCCGCTGGTACTCATCGCCGTAGTGGAGGCAGCCGATGATGATGTCCGCACCGGCCTCTTGCAGGCGGGTGATCTCCTCGGCGATGGCTTCGTAATTGATGAGGTTTACGGCGTAGGGCCGGTCGGGAGGCAGCGGGATGCCGTTAGTGCCGTAGGTGCAGTTGTAAATGCCCACCTGGATCCCCTGCAGGTTTACGATAAAGGGCCGTTCCTTTTCCTCTGCGCTACGGTGGGTCCCGATCGCGGTCAAACCGGCCTCCTCGATGACGTCCAGAGTATGCAGGAGGCCTGACCAGCCCATATCCAGACTGTGGTTGTTGGCGGTGGTCAGGAGATCCACGTCGAGGTCACGGAGATCCTGGGCCAGTTCTGAAGGGGTGTTGAACAGGGGGTAGCTGACGAACCCCCGGTGCGCGCCTGCGAGCCGGGTCTCAAGGTTGGCGATGGTGTAGTCGGCCTCGGAAAAGAACCGAGCGACGTCTTCGAACACGGGCTTGAAGTCATACTTCTGGGCAGAATGGTCGTATGCGGAATTGACCACGGGCATGTGCATCAGCAGGTCTCCGACCGCGGTGATTCTCACCGTGACCGTGTGGTCTTCTTCCACCCCCACTGGTTCCGGTGGCGCTGGAATCGGAGCGACTACCGGCTTATACCCGCAGCAGGATAAGAGCAAACTTAAGAGAACGAGTACAGTTAACGATACCCTGGCCGGGAAGGACATTATTTTTCACCACCGGTTCTAGTATTTCGGGAATCTGCCTGTGATTCCCTGCCGGGGAAGGATATTGTTCTGGGTTCCGCGAAAACTGTGCGTGAAAGGTTGATGGCATTGGCACCCTGCATCACGAGCGGCGATAGACTGGGCGATCTGGCTGACAGACTGCGCACCGCCTGCTTGGCCGGTGACGCCCGAAAGATGGAAAGCGTCTTTCAGGAGATGGTGGACGTAGACGAAGAATGCGCCGATGCCTGGTTCGGACTGGGGATGCTCTCGATGCAGGATGCCCGCTTTGAGGATGCCTACGACTTCTTGAGCGAGTTTGTCTCGTTCGCAGAGGACGGCGAAGCTGCCGAGGATGCCGAAGTTCTGCTCTGCTTTCTGGAACGCACCTTGTCGGGGGAGCGGGATGTCCACAACGACCTTCTCGAAGAGGTTGATGAACAGTTTTTGAGACGGCATTTTACTCCCGAGGAACTTGATGAACCGCAGACCGAGCTCGGTCGCCTGACGGTGCGGGAAGCGATAAACACACCGGTCGGGAAGAATGCGGTACTGGCCCTGATCCGTGAAGACAACCGCTTTATGCGGGCGGCTACAGAACGGGGACTGGCTTTGGTAATGCAGTCGGTCCCGGTGAAAGACGCCCACTGAAAGAAAGACTATAACCGGGAGGTGGGTGTAGGTGCCGGACTCGCAGGCACTCTCGTTCCCCGAAGAACTCTTGGTGGTTGGGGGAGCGGTGAGCCTTGGTTTGTTCGATCTTCTGGCTCAGCGGGAGTATACTTTCGCAGAGCTGGCCGAGGAGCTAAAGGCCGACCGGCGTGCCTTGGACGCACTGGTCTTTGCCTTGGACGGATACGGCTACCTGGAGTACTCGGAAAAGATCAGTCTGACCGAGAGCGCCCGGGAGCTGTTTTTTGACACCGAAAGTGATCGTTACACCGGTTTTGCCTTTATGCACGTGTACAACCGGATTCCATACTGGCTTGAGCTGCCGGACACGGTGCGCTCAGGCCTCCCTCCCGCCCGGCCGAAAGGCCCGGACCGCCTGAAGATTTTCATGAATGCGATGCGATACAACGCCCGCGGGGTAGACCAAACGGTGGCCGAAGCCTGTCTCGCCGGTTTGGAGCCGCCGGTGCGACTGTTGGATCTCGGCGGAGGGCCGCTGAATTATGCCATCCCGTTTGCCGAGCAGGGGGCACTAGTCACCGTGTTGGACACGCCTGCGGTGGTGGAGTTGATGCGCCCGCAAGTCCCGGAGGGGTTGGAAATAGACCTGGTACCGGGCGATTTCATTGCCGAACTGCCAGCGGGGCCTTTTGATATGATCTACCTCGGGAATATCAGTCACATCTACGGACCGGATGACAATCTGGCGCTGTTCCAGCGCTGCCGGCGGTCGCTGCGGCCTGGGGGGCGGCTGGCGATCTTCGACTTCGTGCGGGGAATGAGTTCACGGGCCCCGTTTATGGCGATCAACATGCTGATGAGCACCGCCGAGGGCGGGGTCTGGACATCCGGCCAGTATTCCCAGTGGCTGGATGAGGCCGGGTTTGAGGGCCAACAGATGCACCACATCCAGGAACGGCAGCTGATCATTGCCCACAAAAAGCCCCTGAGCACTGGTTAACGCTCCATATCCCCCGTTTAACCCTCAGGTCTTGCCTGATCCCGGCTTGACCGATACACTAGATAAAATGTAATCGGAGATGAACCATTGCAGATGCTAACAGCCGGTATCGATATCGGGTCTCTGTCGACCGAAGCGGTACTGCTATCAGACCATAAAATTGTTTCTTACTCGATCCTGGCGACGGGAGCGGACAGCCGGCGGGCAGCGGAAAAGGCTCTGAATGAGGCGCTCGGTTTTGCCGGAGCCGCTCCAGAGGATGTCCGTTTCACAGTTTCCACCGGATACGGCCGCACGAACGTCCCCTTTGCCGATCTTCAGGTGACGGAGATCACCTGTCACGCCCGTGGAGCACTGTACACCTTCCCGGATACTCGGACGATCATTGACATCGGAGGCCAGGACAGCAAGGTCATTCGGCTGGATGAGGCCGGCAGCGTGATTGATTTCGCGATGAACGATAAGTGCGCGGCCGGTACCGGGCGGTTTCTGGAAGTGATGGCCCGGGCATTGGAAGTGGACGTGGACGAGCTGCCGGAACTGGCGGTTGGAGCGTCGCGGGCGGCGGCGGTGAGCAACGTGTGCACCGTTTTTGCCGAGTCCGAGATCGTGTCTTTAATCGGTCAGGGTGTTCCCCGGCCGGAGATTGCCTTGGGCATTCTGGAGTCGGTGGCCGAACGCGTGGTCAGTATGGTGAAGCGGGTGGGCCTAGTCCCGAAAGTGACCATGAGCGGTGGAGTGGCAAAGAACAAGGGCGTGGTGCAGGCGTTGGAGCGTCGGCTGGGTATGGAGATCAGGGTGCCTGACGAGCCACAAATCGTGGGAGCACTAGGCGCGGCCCTCATTGCGGAGTCCCGGTGGAGAAAAGCTACCTACCTTTAGGACACCGACACCTAGAAGGTGCAGTGCGCGCTGAGGGTATTGCCGGAACAAACGATCGGAAGTATAGATCAAAAATGCGCAGTGAGCCGCGGATCAGCGTCGACCGCCTGTTTAAGTGAGCGTAGCGAGGCAGGAAACGGGGACAGGCAGTGCGGCCGAGCTAGGTCGTGTCACATAGTGGGTGCGAACCCCACCCGGTAAAGTTTAGCCAACAACCGGTAGCTAGCCTTGGAGCCACCCAGGCAACTGGTTGGTTTAAGCGTAGGCA
>JAHRFU010000060.1 GCA_019084485.1 Desulforudis sp.
CTCAGCCTCGGTTTCCATATAGAGTTCGCTCATCGTCGATGCATGCTCAAGTGAATAGCGGGTACCCCAGCGGAATGTTATTCGATGGCGGTCGGTGTTCCGAATTGGACGCGGTAGCTTCTGTGGTTCTTCGATATGGAAACCGAGGCTGAGCGCAGACTTTGGGTGCAACTGAAGAACGCCGGCATACCCTTCACCACCGAGGCCGGACGAGTATCAGCAATCAATCCCGAGGATCCCTCGGGACGTACAACCTTTGTTCTGGATGAAGAAAGGCGGGTTCGCTATCAAGGGTCTGGTGGGTTTCACGTGTTCACCCAGAAGGGTAGCAAAATCCACAACTTTACGTTCGGAGAGCTCCGAACTCGAGGTCTCCCAACGATGCTATTGAAGTAACCCCTGAACCCCGCACTGCAATACAGATAGCATAGTTAAGATCTCGACTATCGAGAGTTCTAAGGGAGCTTATAGCCTAGAAGCGCTGGCTGAATAGGGCACCACAACTACTCGATTTGTTCGTCCTTCGAGCATAGAGGCTGCATGACTTAATCTCAGCTCCGTTCTTTCCCAATACCACTTATTCCAGATACCGAAAACCGAATCGACCTGCTCCCACGGCAAACTTATGTACCGATTTTTTGTTATTGTCCAAGTTTGGGCCTTCCCTTTGCTATAATGGATAGGAAGGTTGGACAATGTCGCATTTCTAGGTAGTTAGTTAGCGAAATACGCGGTTAAAGAGGGCAGAAGAATGAGCATCAGTGATTATTTCAACGGAAATCCTACCTTACCACAGGAGCAAGACTATGTCCTTCTGGACAAGGAAACGCTGCTTGGCTTAGTCGCAGCAATTCTAAGTGAGCAGGATTCTCCGGGATTAAAGGAAAGAGCAAGGTTGCTCAAAGAGGCGGTCGAAAGTTTAGACAGCATGCTTGTCAACACAGGCCGGGAAGAGCTACCGGTAAGAGTGAATCCTTTTCTTGAGGAAATCCAGCAGATTCTAGATGCCTACACCTATGAGCGGTCCCGTTACTACGCCGAAAGATTACAGAAAGGATTAGTTGAAGCCAAAACCAACGATGTCAACGACATCAATCTTCGGCGATGGAAGGATTACGATGAGGTGTTCACAGACAGTCTCTGGAGTATCGACCGTCGTGATCAGTCAGGGGCCCACCTAGGGTGGTACTGGGGAAACTATGTTCCACAGATTCCCCACCAACTGATGCTTCGTTATTCGAAGCTGGGGGATTTAGTGATCGACCCCTTTCTGGGTAGCGGAACAACGCTTATTGAATGCCGACGGCTAGGCCGGAACGGTGTAGGTGTAGAGATCAGCCCTAGTACAGCGGTTAGGGCACGTGAGCTTGTGGAGATTGAAGAAAACCCATACAATGTCACTACTCTGGTAGAGGTTGGTGACAGCCAGTGTTTTGAATTTAGGAAGATCATCGAAGACATGGGTCGTGATACCGTCGATCTTTTCCTAATGCACCCTCCTTACCACGATATTATTCAATTTACCTCGGACCCCAATGACCTATCCAACGCACGAAACACAGATTCATTTCTGGACATGTTCGGGCACATCCTGGACAATACTATCCCCTTCCTCAGGAAGGGACGCTACGCCGGGATCGTAATCGGAGACAAATACAGCCAGGGTGAGTGGATTCCGCTGGGTTTTTACTGTATGCAGAAAGCATTAAGTCGTGGTCTTAAGCTTAAGAGCATCATCGTAAAAAACTTTGACGAAACCAAGGGCAAGCGTAACCAAAAGGCATTGTGGCGGTATCGAGCACTTCAAAGTGGTTTCTATGTATTTAAGCACGAGTACATCTTGATTCTGGAAAAACGCTAAAAGAAAGGAGAGGCATCATGCACCTCTTTATAGTCTCCGAAGAGACACTACCCTTACACCTTGCATATGGGTTCGCCGGTGTGAGAAAGGCCAATAGCTTTTCATGGAGCAACGTTACAGGCGTAAACCCAAGCAACGAGCGTGCCCAGGCAGGCCTATTCGCAGATATTTGCAGGGTTCATGCGGGAGACGAAATCCTATTCTACCTTGAGCGGCCTTCACACGACATCGGACGCGAGGGCGGTCGCTTCTTCGGTATTTTTGAGGTCGTGAGCCCACACCCGATCTATGAGCCACAAGGCACTTACCTTTTATCCGAACTAGGGATGCCCCTGCCTTACAGACTACTCATCAAACCAAAGGTGATATACCCGGATGGTCTAACTGAGTGGCAGCTTATGGACGAGATGACAGACTTTCGAAGCATCTTCGAGATTCCGTGGACGCTGATCTACCGTAAGATGACTGCTAAGAGAGGCTGTACCCCCCTCCTTCCGCACGAGACCGCAGTCATAAAGAGAATGCTTGATTTGCGTAATGCCGGCCAGCAAATGGCTACGAACAACGTTGGTTTTTCGCCTGAAACCATTAGCCTACACCCTTCAGCAACACGGAATTCCTACCTTGGCAATACTAGACGATTCGACAAAGTGGATCAACGGCTAATGTTTCTGATGAACCATACCGAACGTGCTTTTGAAATTCACCTGCAGGCCTACTTAATGCAGGAAATCAAGCGGAACCCAAACCTCACCTCGCTCCTGTTCCCCAGCGTGGAAGTGACGTGGATCGGTAATGAGATCTACTGTGGATCTGGAATGCAAAGCATCGACATTCTGATCTACTCACAGAACGAGCATAACACCTTTGTTCACCTACTAGAACTGAAATCACAGAATGCGGACGAACAAGCCGCGGCCCAACTCAACCGCTATATTAAGTGGCTAAAAGTGCACATTCCCGGGATTTCAGTGCACCAGATCATTCCAACGATTGTAGCCCCAGAGGTCACGGATGGTTTCCACAACGAGCTAAGAACCTTTCTGACAGGTCATGGTATTTCCCAATACCGCGAGATTCGTTTTGACGGGTGCCTCCGTTTTGTCCAACGCATCTTCTCCGTTCACTAGGACTATTGTATCCCATTTCTGATGAATAGTCCGAGGGTCATGTCTTGGTTAATCGAATGAGAAGTTACACCTCATCGGCCGTTACTACTACCTTAAACGGAACGCCCAGCGCCTCGAAATGCTTCTGTCCACAGCGTACCTTGTCAGCCTCACTGGTGCGCAGTTTGAGGAAGTCACGTGTACCCTTGGTCTCGCGTACCAAATAGACTGTTTGGTCAGACTGTTTAACAATAGCCCAGTCGGGATTGTATTTTCCGACCGGTGTATCGATCTTAAACCAGCCGGGAAGCTTCACAAATAGCTTAATGTCCTCCCGCTGGTCCAGTAGTCGAGCGAATTGGTATTCCACTTCTGAATCGTATACCACATACTCGTAAATCGACTTGTTAACTTGCAAGGCCGTGAGGTAATTGATCAGTTCCTCATTCTGAAAGAGTAGCATCTCCCATTCCGCCTCAGCGTCGGTACCAGGGATTCGCTCGTATTTGATGCCGTCCACAAGCAAACGATGCAACTCATGTTTGAGAATGGAAGCTACAGCGTCCAAGAACCGTTGCGGGTTGTTAAACAACTCTCCCAGACGACCGGACTCCTTCAGAATGCGCACCAGTGTTGATCGTGTGAGTTCTGTTTCGTTCTGAAGATAGGCAAGCACATCGGGAACTGGAACGTTGTCATACTCCAGCCGCTCCTCTGCTACGCTTACTGCTGTGGTTTGGATT
This sequence comes from Desulforudis sp., assembly GCA_019084485.1. GTDB lineage: Bacteria > Bacillota > Desulfotomaculia > Desulfotomaculales > Desulforudaceae > SURF-60. The sequence continues at coordinate 3,714 of JAHRFU010000060.1, forward strand.
CCGCTCTTCTGGACACCGAGTTGCCTGGATATTCCGGTGTGCGAGTGCGTGTTGACCGTTTGGCGTTGTGTACGCCTTCCGCAGAAATTGGGCATGGAGTCCGTCACATTGAGCACAGCGGGGAAAAGGCTGTTTTAATTAGGGGCGGGCCTGGTGCCGGGTAGCCCGACACCGGGCTCCCCAGATCAAACTATTCTAAAATACCCTTTCTTTTACGCATGGAGTCGCCCTCAATCATAATAGTGTAGGAGTCGTGGACGATTCTGTCACAGATGGCGTCTGCAAGTGTCGTCTCACCGATTTTAAGATGCCAGCCGGCAACATCGAATTGGGAGCAGAAGATGGTCGAGGCTTTTTTGTGTCTAGCTTCGACGATCTCGAGGAGATCCCGCGCTTCGCTCTCTTTCAGCGGGAACAGCAGCCACTCGTCCAGAATCAGCAATTTCACTTGCTTGTATTGCTTGATGATC
>JAHRFU010000123.1 GCA_019084485.1 Desulforudis sp.
TACCTTGCTTGCCTACGCTTAAACCAACCAGTTGCCTGGGTGGCTCCAAGGCTAGCTACCGGTTGTTGGCTAAACTTTACCGAGTGGGGTTCGCACCCACTATGTGACACGACCTAGCTCGGCCGCACAGCCTGTCCCCTTATGTGGTGTCCCCTTATGTGGATAACTTAGAGGGCAGTCAGGCGGCGGATTTCGGTTTGGATGTTTTGGAGCTGCTCTGGTGAATTGGCCTCGGTGTAGATGCGGAATACCGGTTCGGTACCGGAGGCGCGGATCAGCACCCAGGCCCCGTCATCCAGGACCAGCTTGGTACCGTCGATGGTAATCCGTTCCCGTACCTCGACGCTGGCCAATGTGTCCGGAGCCAGATTCTGGACGGTTTCAAGGACGGCCGCCTTGTGCTCCGGTGTAGTGCGTAGGTCGATGCGCTCGCTGTAGACCCGCCCAAACCGTTCCCCGATCTCATCCAGGATGGCACCAAGAGGCTTGCCGTGTACGGCGCGGATCTCGGCAGCCAGCATCCCGCCCAGGATGCCGTCCTTTTCCGGTACGTGTCCGTGAATGGACAGGCCGCCGCTTTCCTCTCCGCCGCAGATACTACCCTTTTCCAGAAGACACTGGCCGATGTACTTAAAACCTACGGCCGTTTCGGTAGTCAGCTCGCCGTAAGCCTCCGCAATCCGGTTCACGAGATGCGTCGTGGCCACGGTGCGGGCTACGGGACCGCGCCAGCCCCTCACCGTCAGCAGATGGTAGTAGACGAGAGCCAGCAGCTGGTTTGGAGAGATGTAGCTGCCGTCGGAGTCGATGACGCCCAGCCGGTCGGCATCACCGTCTAAGCCCAGGCCCAAATCAGCTCCCTGGCTGAGTAGTGTATCACGCAGTTCCCCGAGCTTCGCTGCACTAGGGTCAGGCAGAGAACCGCCGAACAACGGGTCCCGGTAGTTATGCAGAGCCGTGACGGTTACCCCCAGATCACCCAGCATCCGGTCCAGGTATCCGATCCCCGCACCGTAAAGGGGGTCAACGACCACCTTAAGTCCGGCCTGACGAATGGCTTCAATGTCCACCAGACTCCGGACGTGTTCAATGTAGGCCTCTGACGGGTCGATCTCCTCGCGCCGCGCCGGTATGGATACAGGTGCGTGCGGCTGTTCACCCGCCAGGCGGCGTTTAAGCAGCGCCTCGATTTGCGCGGTGGTCTCAGGCAGCGCCGGACCGGCGTAGTCCGGGATAAACTTGATCCCGTTGTATTCGGGGGGATTGTGACTGGCCGTCAGCATTACCGCCCCCGCCGCCTGATGGTGCTTGACCGCGAAGGCGGTCACGGGCGTCGGCATCGCCCGGGTACCGATGAGCACGGGAATACCGAGCTGGACCAAGACACCGGCTACTAGGTCGGCAAAGCGCTCGGACATGAAGCGGTTGTCGTAGCCGATGACCACCCCGCGTGCGGCCAGCCCTTTGTCGATAATGTAGTCCGCAATGGCACCGGATACCAAACCCACATTTGCCAAAGTAAAATCGTCCGCCATGATCCCCCGCCAGCCGTCTGTTCCAAAGCTGATTCGATGCGGCACTCTCAGCCAATCCTTTCCATCGGTGTTAAGGAAAGTATTCTCCACCCCGACTACCGATACCTGCCTCATGGGCATATTTCCCACACCATCTTATGGTTCTTCACCGATACCGGTTTTCTTCGGCAGGTTGTCCTCCCGCACGTCTACGTACAGGTTCCCCTGGGTGTCCAGGCTGGCGTACATTACTTGCTTCACGTCCTTAATCCCGCGCTTCGCCAACTCGCTGAAAAGCCACGCCCGCGACAGCCCGACATCATCCAGGTGACGGTCCAAGATTTCTCCGTCACTGACAATCGTATGGGACATGCCTTCGTACTGGGTGGGAACCTGCAGGTCCTCACAGGTAACCGGACGTTTCTGGGACTTGAGGAGCACACTCAGTTCACCGTTTGGCTCGGCTACCGCAAACTCTACGTCGTGGATGTCAAACACGTTCTTAGCCCGCAGCTGCATCATCAGGTCGTCCACGTGGTAGCGATTCTTGCGCATGTTGTCTTCCAGGATTTTTCCGTTAAATATCACTATCGTGGGTACGTCTTCAAGCAGCTTTCGGACCGCCCGGTTTTTCATCGTCAGCCATTCCATGAATATGGTTAAGCCGCCGAAGATAGCCAGCCCAACGATATAGTACCAGATGTTTCCCCTAAGGTCGACCACCATAGCGGCCGCCAGTGAACCGATCACAATGCCGTTAACAAAGTCGGTGACGGTTAGCATTCCCATCTGGGTCTTGCCGATTAAGCGGGTAATAAAAACTACGGCGACGAACGCACCGACACCCCGGTAGACAACTTCAAATAGCCAGTCCATATCCTACCCCCGTGGAATGAAATGCTACTTAAATAAGGTATCCCCGGCAATCTGCCCTTATTCCAGGGCGGGTTACCGATGTATAAGCCGGTTTGTCATTTGGAAATAAATGTGAATGGGAGGGATTTAGATGCAGAAGAAAGAAGTCTCCAAGCTGCTGAACGGCAGGAAGGAACTGCTGGATAAGTACCTTAAAGACCTTCGCCGGCGGCGTGACGACAAAAGGGTGTCCAAGAAGGCGTAAACACAGGAACGGGCCCTTAGGCCCGTTCTTTCATTCTAGGGTGTTTTGGGCGTAGAACCTCAGGGTCTCTTCCAAACCTTCCCTTAGTTCCCGGATCGGAGTCCAGTCTAAATACCGCCGAGCCCTGAGATTGTCCAGCCGGCTGTGCCGGATGTCACCCTCCCGGGCCGGTTGGTACGAAACTGCCGGGTCTCCTCCGGTAACCGCCGCCAACAACCGCACCAGATCATTGATCGAAGTCGGTTCCCCGGTCGAGACGTTACAGATTAAGGCTGATCCGGATTCCAGGGCCTTCAGGTTCGCGCGGGCGACATCCTCCACATGTATGAAATCCCGGGTCTGTGCACCGTCCCCGAAGACTTCCAGGTGCTCTCCGCGGGACAGCCGCTCCGCAAAGACCGCAATCACCCCGCCTTCCCCTAGGGCGTCCTGACGGGGGCCATACACGTTCGCATAACGCAGAGCCACATAGTCCAGCCCGTACAGCTGCCGGTAGGCCGCCAGGTACAGTTCGGGGGTATACTTGGAGACGCCGTAGGGTGAGAGGGGTGCAACGGGATGCACCTCGTCGACCGGCAGGTAAGCCGGTTCCCCATAGACGGCGGCGGACGAGGCGTAGACGACCTTACGGACACCCACCAGTCGGGCCGCCTCCAGCAGGTTCAAGGTGCCTTGAATGTTTGTTTCGGCATCCGCTTCCGGCCTGGCTACGGACACGCCGACACTGGCCTGGGCAGCTTCGTGTACTACCGCTTCCGGTCGTTCCCGGGCCAGTATTTCGCGCAGAGCCGGGTCGGTGAGATCCACATTGTAAAACCGGGCCTGGGGATTTAGGTTTGCTTCCCGTCCCGTGGACAGATTGTCCACCACGGCCACCGACGCCCCCGCTGCGATCAGGTGGTCGACGATATGTGAGCCGATAAACCCGGCACCGCCGGTGACCAGTACTTTCATTTATAGCTTACCGACCGTGTCCCGCAGGTAGCGGGCGAACTGTTCCTTTACGTCTGGAAGTTCCAGAGCGAACTCCACGGTCGCCTTCAGGTAGCCCAGGCTGTTGCCTACATCATAGCGACGACCCTCAAAAAGGTACCCGTACAGGGGTTCCTCCCGGACCAGCCGTCTAAGAGCGTCGGTCAACTGAATTTCGTTACCGGCTCCGGGGGTCGTAACCGCCAAGAGATCAAAGATGCGGGGGTCAAGAATATACCGTCCCATGACGGACAGGTTTGACGGTGCCTCCTCGACGGGAGGCTTCTCCACCAGGTCTTCGATCCGGTAGAGGCGGGGTTCCACAAGTTCACCCTTAATTACGCCGTACTTGCTGACGTCTTCGGGCGGCACTTCTTCCAGGGCGATGACGCTGCCCCCGAGTCTGGCGTGCTGATCCAGTAGCTGCTTCAGGCAGGGGGTTTCACTGCGCACCACATCATCTCCGAGCAGCACGGCGAAGGGTTCGTTGCCGACGAACGAACGGGCACACAGGACGGCGTGGCCGAGGCCCCGCGGCTCCTTTTGCCGGACATAGTGGATGTCCGCCATGTCGGCGATTTGGCGCATGCGCTCATAGACGTCCTGCTTACCCTTGGACTGCAGATGGTACTCCAGCTCAGGCGAAATGTCGAAGTGATCCTCGATCGCCCGTTTTCCCCGACCGGTAATAATCAAGATTTCAGTGATGCCTGATGCCAGTATTTCTTCAATTATGTACTGAATGGTGGGTTTATCGATGATCGGGATCATTTCCTTGGGCTGGGCCTTTGTCGCCGGCAAGAAGCGCACACCCAATCCGGCAGCTGGAATTACCGCTTTCCGCACCTGCATGGTGTTACATCCCCTCCCCATTCATTCTCTGAATAACTACTATCTTTCAGTTCCAAAAATGTGTACCAGTACAAAAAACCGCTCCTAATAGAGCGCTTTAACTGTAAACATTATCCAACTAATATCAGGTTAACATGGATATTTGGAAAAAACAAGTGCCTTGGCCAAGGCAAAAAGTGGGTAAAACATAAACCTAGAAGCCCGGGCCCTCGCTCTTGCTTTCGGCGGTCTCCGGCAGACGTCTGCTCCAAGCTGCGCCGATAACCCCAAACTTATTGGCTGCGGTGAGGAGCACCGCCGCCAGGATAAACAGCAACAGAACAGCCTGGTCCGTGGTGAGGCGGGTGATCACAACGGCACTGGCGGCCAGAACCAGGTTGACACCGTAAACGGTAAGCACCGCCCCGCGGTGGCTCAGTCCTGCGATCAGCAGCCGATGGTGGAGATGGTCTTTGTCCGGTTCAAAAATCCGACGACCGTTGAGACAGCGCCGCAGGATCGCAAAGGCGGTGTCAAAGAGCGGGATACCCAGGATCACAATCGGGATGATCACCGAAAGGGCGGTCGCACTCTTCGTTAAGCCCATTATGGCCGTAGCCGCCAGCACGAAACCAAGCAGCATCGACCCGGTATCACCGAGGAAGATGCGCGCCGGATGGAAATTATAGCGGAGAAAACCAAGTATGGCGGCAGCCAGAATCAGCGCCACCGCAAAGGCCGTAGACTGGGCCTCGAAGAAGGCGATCACAGCCAAGCTCAAAGCCGCAATCAGGGCGGTACCCGCGGCCAGACCATCGAGGCCGTCTACCAGGTTCAACGCGTTGGTCACGGCCACAATCCAGAAGATGGTCAGCGGGATGCCCCAGAGACCCAGCCAGAAAACATCCCCGGCTATCGGATTCGTGACGAATTCCACGTACAGCCCGAAGGGAACCAAGGAGGCCGCGGCCACAATCTGGCCGATCAGTTTGACCACGGCAGGCATACCCCGCAGGTCATCCCAGAGCCCGAGCAAGACGATCAGTGTCGCCCCTACCAGCAGTCCGGCGAGCGGCATTGTCATTGGTTGAGTAACCAGCAAGCCAACAACGAAAGCCACATAGATCGCCAGTCCGCCCAGACGTGGCATCGGTGTCGCATGAATCTTCCGCTGATTCGGCTTGTCCACCGCCCCCCAACGACAGGCCAACTTTATCATTGGCGGGGTCAGGATTAGGGCCAGCAGACAAGACAGGATTATGGCCCCAAAAGGTATCGTCAAAACAGCTTCATCCCTTCAGTCACTGAAGTGTAACGAGACCAGACAACTCCAGTTAACCATAAGGCTACCGGATTCTTGCATAAATGACAAACCTCGAATGATGCGGTATTAAAGCCCGTTTCGGGTAAATAGCAGCAAAACTAATCATTATCTCCCCAACACGACCTTATTGTCTGTCTCCGGCCACAAAGAGCAATTCTGCTTCTGCAGCAAGTTCATCGCCTACGTAGGCCCGGCCCTGACACTTTCCGATCCGGCCGCGCAGTTTCAGGATTTGGACTTCCAGCCGCAACTGGTCACCGGGAACCACCATCCGGCGGAAACGGCAACCGTCAATCCCGGCAAAGAGTGGGGTTTTGCCCCGGTATTCCGGCAGGCTGAGTACGACCAGCGCCGATACCTGAGCCAAAGCCTCGACGATCAACACACCAGGCATGACCGGATAATCCGGATAGTGACCCTGAAAGAAAGGCTCATTGACGGTCACGTTCTTTAGGGCTACAGCGTGTTTGCCCGGTTCAAGCTCCAACACCCGATCCACCAGTAGAAACGGATACCGGTGGGGCAGAATTTCCTTAATCGCATTGATGTCCACCGTGTGCCACTCCCCTCTTTACCGATCATTTCCAACGGGTCACCGGGATATCCGGAGTCACCGTCGCCTTGTAGATCCGTACCCCCAGCCACCAGACCGCAACCAGCGCCAGCCCGATCAGCACGCCGAGCCACAGGCCGTGCCCGGCCCGAGCCAGGGAGATCAGCAACGGAGTGTGCAGGTGGGCAAAGGTATTAACCAGCGAGATCTGCCCGACCGTACCCAGCAGGAGCAGGGGCACGTAGCGGACGTCCCGATAGCCGAGGTACAGCAACAGCAGCATGAACGGGTGTCCCAGCAGGAACTCCTTGGTACGCGGCCGAACCGCCAGCACCTGGTCCAGGAACGCCCGGATCTTCAGCTCCAGGGGAGCGATCAGCATGGTCGCCTCGTTCCCCGTGCGCAGCAGATAAATCAAACCCACCACCCCGATCACCGCGGCCGCGACCGCATACTTAATCAGGATCGGCTTGTCCAGCAGGTTACGCACCTGGTGGAGCCACGCTCCGGCTGGGCCGCCGGGTTTAAAGGCAAAGGCCAGAGCAACCAGAGCCAGCGGCACTAGGTGGGCCAGTTTCACGCCGCTGAACTGGTCGAGTTTCATTAGGAAGCGGGCATCAGACAGCAGACCGACCATCAGGGCGGCCCCGATCAACGAAATCGCAGAGACCTTCAGAAGCATGACCGTCGCCAGGCCGATACCGAGCTTCCGGGGTGAGGCCTGCGTCACCACGGCCAGAGTGGGAAAGATGATCACCGCCGCCAGAGCCATTAGTTTCAGTGTGGCGTTAGAATCCCCCCCGACGAGGGCGAGGAAAGCCCAGAGCAAGGCCGCCGCCAACCCCAGGAACAGCGCCGAACGCCCGGCCACAAACCGCTCCCACAGCAGCATACCGCCTGCAATCACCCCGAGGCCCACCAGGAATATCAAAGACTTTGCCGGCTGGTAGGGAGGCAGGGACGAGGCGGTGGCCAATTGCAGCCCATTGTTCTCCAGACGCTGGGCCGTCTTCTGAAGCAATCCGGTATTCTGCTGCCAAAGGTCGGTCTGTTCCGGCTGCAGGAACAGACGGATCAGGAGCAGGCGTGCGTTCCGTTCCGTAGCCGCTAGGACGTAGCGGTCGATGGCCCGGCGGATCGTGTACTTGGGCATCTCCTCCGTGGGGATGGTGTGCATCATTATCAGGCCGCCGGCAGTCTGAGTGCCCACCTGCTTCAGCCCGGCCTGCGGAAAAAACTCGATCTCGGCGACCGGCACTCCCACCCGGTTCAGTTCCTGCGCTAAAAGCCAGGTGATGCCCGGGTAGCCCGGGACGGCCGGATCGTTAAAGATCAGAATGGAGAGCCCCGGAACGTTTTCCAGGACGGCCGCCAGGGCGCGGATGCCGTTCCCGGTGACTCCGTTCCAGGTCCGCACCTGCAGCACCACATTCAGCCCAGCGGTGTTGACTTCATCGATTTCACGCTGGCTGAAACCTGCACCCAGATCTTTCAGGAGACTAAAGGGTAACTCGGTGACCAGGACATAGGGCCCCTCCCCAGGAGTACCAATGGCGGTCCGGGCGTTGATCCGAGCTTCGAGGTACGGACCAACATCCAGAAAGGTACCCTCATCACAGACAATGTAGGTAAGGGCGGGGTCCATCGCTCCCAACCGTCCTACCAACTGCGGGAACAGTAGTTCCAACTGTGTTCCGCTAACTAGGGTCAGGCGCCCTGCGGCGACCAGGTCACCGAGGGTCGGTTCCTTGAAGAACACGCTGGTCACTCCGAAGCCCCGCAGTTCGTGGAGGGTTTCCACGGTCTGCTTCCCCTCCACGCGGGCCAAGTAGGCCACCTCGTCATAGAGAACCGCCATCTCCACATTACGGAAGTCCTGCTCAAGCTGAACGCGCTGTACCCCCAGGAAAACAGCGGCAACCAGTGCTACAGCAATGACGGCGGCAAGGGCCGCCCGGATCGACGTGTGCATAAAGTCTACGACATCCTCTCCAGATCTTAACTACACAAAAAGGCCCGCGGGGAGTCGAAGCCCGCGAGCGAAAACCTCAAAGGAACTAACTTCCTGCCGGGTCAAAGTTCGTAGTCGGGACAAACACCGAAATGTCCGTGTTTTCAACGCCATCGGTAACCTCCGGCTGCCAAGATGTTTCGGCCGGCGGCGGAATCGGGATCAGTGCTCCGGAATCATCCGGCGGAGGAGGCTGCGGAGAACTGGCACCGTCGTCAGGAGCCACAGGTAAGGTCGAACCCGCCCCATTTTGGTTATTTTCCTCTGGTTGTTTCGGTTTCGCGGTATACTTCACGACCGGCACGACCAGCGCCGGAGGCCTTACCAAATCGTCGATCGGGTTGGTGATCGGGTTTCCGGCGATCAGTTCAGACATCGCCACCTTGGCCTGTTTCGGATCAACATACCAGTAGCTCAGGCCACCGCTGTCCCAGAAGGTACCGGGCAGGGTACCCGAAACCATCTGCACCTCGTTCATCTTCCGAGCCAGGCCGGCCCAGCGCACCATGTCCCTCAGATCCAGGTTAGTATCTACTCTCTTGTTCAGCTCCGGAATCAGTTTCGGCAGCTTCACGATGGTCTTCGGTTTCATCATCTCGGCCGCCAGCGCCATCAGGAACTTCTGCTGCCGCTGCGTGCGGGTAATGTCGCCCAAACCATCACTCCGGAAGCGGACATACTGCATCGCCTTCTCCCCGTTCAGGCGCTGCATTCCGGGCTGGAGGTCGATCACCAGCGGCGGTTTGGCCATCGGGTCGCGGTAGTACATCCGGCGCTCAACATCAATGTTCACACCGTCGAGGATGTCAACAATGTCCTGGAAACCGTCAAAGTCGACGACCACATGATAGGGTACGGGTACACCCAGCAGGTCTGAAACCACCTGTCTGGTCATATCCGGCCCCCCGAACACCGTGGTCGAGTTGATTTTGTCGGTACCATGCCGCGGAATCTGCACCCGCGTGTCTCGCGGGATGGACATCAGCGCCACCCGCTGCTCGGTGGTGTCCGCGCTCGCAAAGATGATGGAGTCCGCCCTGGCGATGCCTTCCCCCTCTTGGGTATCCACCCCAATCAGCAGCAGGTTCATCTTGTCGGCCGGCAGTCCGTCCTCATCCCCGTCCGGGTCATAACCTACGTAATCCGGGAAGAAATAAGGCATGACCAGGTATTTAGTGCCGGCGTAGCCCGCTGACACCAAAATCGCAAAGGCCGCGAAAACCGCTATAAGACGGAGCAGGTGCATCCGTCGTTTGGGTCCGCTCCCTTGCCCAAGCTTTTTCAAAACCAATCGCCTCTTCACCCGGCGGCACGCCTTGAGCGTACCCGCCTGACATTAATTCTATAGGAGCCTGCTACCGCCCTTCGGCGCTGCCCCTGTACATGATGATCACACTAGTGTTTGCCTTCAGACCGCGCCCGTCCTTACGTGGAATCAGCCCCAGGTGGTTGGCCGGCATCGAGCGGCCATTGGTCAGGTTGGTACCGGAAGTCAGGCTAGGGATACCGGAACCGGTAGGATCAACCACGATTGCCTGCCCACCGCGGACGATGAATTCGGTCCCCTCCCCGCCCAGGAAAACCTGACCCGGAGACAGGGTCACAATCTGCCACGCGCCACCACCTAACGGCGCTTGGCTCAACTGTTTTTGGACATACTCCTCCACGAAACTCTTGGTCACAAGGGGATCGGCGCTGGTTCCGGGCTCACTCCGGTCAGCCGAAGCGTAAACTGAGAAAAACAGTCCGATACCAAGTAACAGAGCGACCGTGCTCAACAGGATGATCCGTTTCACCGCTTAACCCTCCTCCAAAGCAGATAGCCGATGGTTTGTTGATGCCACAATGATGATGGATAGCGTCCTTTCGCCATACCTATCAAAAAAGAGGCCCTCGGTTTCTTCGACGTCTAGCTGCAGACTCCTGCCCCCTAGGACTTAGCAACAAGTTGCTGAAGTGGGAACCAGCCATATTGCGGGCGAAGGTGAAATGTTCCTTAACCACGCCACTCCTCCCACATCTCACTTCTCAAATACACCGTCCGCACTGACGGTCCAAGGTGGCCACCGCCAAATCCGCCGTGGTCAGCGCCGCGTGCCGCAGGTGCACCACACGCTCCCGAAGGACGGCCTGCACCTCCGCCCGGTGTTCGAGCACATCGGTCAAACGCCCGGCCAGACCTTCTGGGGTGATCTCCCCCGGGACACCGGGATCAAGCCCCAGGCGGCCGAGAAAACGACTGACCTTCGGGTCATAAGGCAGTCCCACCAGCGGCACCCCGGCCAGCGCCGCAAACACCAGAAAGTGGAGGCGCATGCCCACGGCCAGGTCTAAGTGCGCACAGATACCCATCAGTTCGTTAAAATCACAAGGCAAATCCAGAACCACGGCCGGAGCCTGCATGCGGTCGGCAGCCTCCCGGCAGACTGCCAGGTCACCGGGATGGTGAAACGGGAGAAACAAGACCTGCCGGCCTGCTGCGGCCAGCCGGTCGCCCGCGGCAGCCACCGCACGGACATAGTCCGGCGCAGACGGCCACGGCCGCATCGAGATCCCGGCAATCGGTGCCGCAGTCAAGCCCATCCCGTCCAGGATCAAACGTCCGCGTTCCATCCAGGCCGGTTCCGGTTCGAGGCCCAATACCGGATCGGCGGTCACAGTAATCCTGCGCCGCACACCAATATCAATCAACTCCCGCCGGGACTCTTCATCCCTGACGGTGATCGCGCTCACCCGGTTCACCAGGGTTCTGGTCATCCGCCGCCCGATTCCGGTCCGGATCGGCCCGATCCCCTGGCCGTAGAAGAAAACCTTCCGGCCGCAAGTGCGGGCCATGGCCACCAGACCCAGGTAGTACTGCAGGCTGGCCAGACTGGTGGTGTCCTGCAGCAGCCCACCGCCGCCCATAATGAACAGGTCGGTGCGCCGCATTTCCTGCAGCACGGCCGGTAAATGAGTACGCGGGATCGCCTTCACCCCGTAGGTCGGAGCGGTAAACTCCGGCGTCGCCGAAAGCACCGTCAATTCCAGTTGCGGCCGGCGGTGCTGCAAAGCCTGCACCATCGCGTACAGGATCGCCTCATCACCCGCGTTGTCAAACCCGTAATAGCCCGAGATCAGCACGCGGGGCCGATTGTACAACACAACTGCCACCTTTCCGGGGTCGGGGCTTTAATTTTTTTAATTTCTACTGGGTTATTCCGTTTTCTGTTTTCTACCCATAAGACGGATGGTCCGGTGTTTCGGTTTTACGATCTCCGATAAGTACGTTCTTTAGAGTCGGTGCCGTTCCGTCTTATGCTTTTTCAGTTTATCTTATCACACTGGAAACGGTACAACCAGACGCAGGCCCTGTCGAAACCGATAGCAAATACAAGAAATACTAGCAGGGGAAACAGCCGGCCTTCCCGAACCACTTCGCTATGTACATCATTGACAGATGTGTACGCTACCTGCCACAAATATTGATCCTGGTTTTACTGGCCGCTCTCTTCCCGGTCTTTATCCAGCTCTGGACGGTCTATCGGCCGCTACCCCCGGGAGAGCGCCTGTTGTCTCCGTCTCCGGCCATAAGTGAAATCGCCGAGAGTTACGATGTGGTCGTGGTCAGTTCCGAGCCCGAGGGGATCGCTGCGGCGGTTTCAGCCACCCGGAACGGGGCCCGTACCCTGCTCCTCTCCGAGCGGGATACCGTGGGCGGGCTGATGACCGCCGGGATGCTCAACCTGATCGACATCGACCGGGGCCACCTCTGGCGGCTCACCACCCGGGGGATTTTCCTGGAGTTCTACCGCCAGGCGGGTGGCTCGCCGTTCGACGTGGAGCGGGGGATTCGCGTCTTTGAACGGATGCTGGAGGATGAGGAACTGCTCACCGTGATCCGCCCGATTGACGATGTCCTTCCGCTGATGCAGGGGAACGCGGTTACCGGGATGCGCTTCACCTACCAAGGGCAGGCGGTCGAAGTCAACGCCGGACGCGTGATCGACGCCAGCCCGGACGGCGATATCGCCGCCGCGGCCGGTGCCCCTTTCACCTTTGGGCAGGAGGACTACGGCCGGGAGGGCACAATGGCCGCCACGCTGGTAATGCACTTCTCCGGGGTCGACTGGTCAGGAGTGCGGCGCGCCGCCCCGCCAGAGAACTTCGGCCCGGCCCCGGGGCTCCTGCACCACGGCCCGGGGGGGGGCCGCGCCGGCGGCCCCGGCCCACCCCCCCCCCCCCGCGCCCCCCGCGCCGCCCGGGCCGCCCCCCCCACGGCAAGAGAACTTCGGCCAGGCCCGGGTTCTCCTGAACCACGGCCGGGGCTTCGCCCGGCTCTTCGACGCCTACGAACCGCACGACCCGGAGATGCGCCTGCGCGGCTTCAACATTACCCGTCAGAATGACGGAACCGTACTCATCAACGCCCTGCTGATCTACGGTCTGGACCCGCTCGATGCCGAAGCCAAGGCGGCAGCCTTCCGGCGTGCCCAGGTCGAGACCGAACACGTGCTGGACTTTCTGCGGAGCGAGTTCCCCGGCTTTGCCCAGGCTGAGATTGCAGGCTATCCGGAAATGCTATATGTCCGTGAGAGCCGTCACATCTTGGGCGAGTACGTCCTGGACATTGCCGACGTGATGGAAAACCGGGACTTTCCGGATCGGGTGGCCATCGGAACCTATCCGGTGGACATCCAGGCCGCGCGGCAGGGGGAATTCGGGTATATAGTCGGCAACCCCGTGCAGTACAGTGTCCCTTTCCGCTGTCTGGTGCCGCTGGAAGTGGATAACTTGCTGGTGGTGGGGCGGGCGGCCTCCTTCACCTCGTTGGCGGCGGGCAGCGCCCGGGTCATTCCGGTGGGAATGGCCACCGGGCAAGCAGCGGGAGTGGCTGCGGTTTACAGTCTAGAACAGGGTGTTCCCCTACGCGCCATCGCCCAGGCACCCGACGGCCCGCACATCCGGGCCATTCAGAAGACGCTCGCCGAACAGGGGGCCTATCTGAAGCCCTTTGCCCTGGAACCAAAATACACCCGGCACCCGGCCTACCCGGCAGCCCGGGAATGCATGCGCCTCGGCCTGATCAACGCCCAGTACGACAACAAAGGGTTCAACTTTAACAGCCCGGCCACGCACCTAATGTTCGCGAACGCGCTGCACGGTGCCCTGACCCGTGCCAAGGCACTCGACCGCTTACCCGCGCTTGATCGGATTCAGTATCCGCTTTCGGTACCTGAAGAGGCCATCACCGCACAGGACGCGGCACAGATGGCCCTGTGGATCACCGGAACAGCGGCAAGCCTCGATTCGGCTTGGGAGCAGGCCGCGGAGAAAGGGCTAATCCCGCCGCAGTATGCCGGGAGCGACAAAAAAGCCCCGCTCACACGGGGCGATGCTTACATCTGGATCGCTCACATCCTGACCCTGTTCTGATCAGGGAACGTTTCGGGACGATTTAAACAGCCCGTACTGGTAGAGCACCAGCAGAGCGAATTTGGGCAGTACCAGTTGGCGCCGCCAGCGTTTCGGGTTCATAGCCAGGCGGGCCAGCCATTCGATGTGTAGGCGCTGTGTCCAGACGGGAGCCCGCTGTACGGTTCCGGCCAGCACATCCAGGCTACCACCCACCCCCATCACCACCGGCACGTTCAGTTCAGCCAGGTAGCGGGCCCCCCAGATTTCCTGTTTCGGAGCGCCAAGGGCGATGAACAGCAGATCCGGCCGTGCCTCACGCACTTTGGCCACGATTGCTTCATCTTCTTCCGGCTTGAAGTACCCGTGGTGGGTACCGGCCGGCACCAGACCGGGATAGCGTTTCACCAGTTCCCGCCCGGCTGCCTCAGCTACTCCGGGGGCCGAGCCGAGGAGGAAGACCCGCCGGCTGCGGACGCCGGCATATTCAGCCAGGCGCAGTAGCAAGTCGATACCGGTGACGCGTTCCGGAACCGGTTGTCCTGCTCTCCGTGCTGCCCAGACAATACCCACCCCGTCCGCGGTGACCAGGTCGGCCTGATGGACAATACGCATCAGCTGCCTGTCCGCTTGTGCCCGGTACAGGTACTCAGGGTTCAGGGTGACCACCTGCCGCGGCCGTCCTTCATCAACAAATTGGTTAACCAGCTGCGCCGCCTCGTCCAGGGTTAGGCTTGCCACCGGCGCGCCGAGGATGTCTACTGTCTTCATTCCAACATGTTAACATAATCCGTCAAGGGCAGATAGGGTCAGACTTAAAAAGTTAAATAACTTTATTCAAGGAGGACTACGGCGGTAAACCTAGAAATACTTGGTACTTGATGTCGAACGGGGGCGATCATGTGCCACGAAGGCCTAGACTGCATTTGGAGGGAGGCTTCTACCACGTCATCGCACGCGGTGACAACAAGGAAACCATCTTTCATAATTCGAAGGACTACTTCAGTTACCTATCTCTTCTGGACAAGTACATCCCACTTAACGAAGCGGTACTGCACGGCTATGTGCTTATGCCTAACCACATCCATCTAATCGTAGAATCCGGAACCAAGCCTTTGTCAAAATTTATGCAGGTAGTACAACAAACCTACACCCAAGGTTATAACAGGCGTTACGAACGGGTCGGCCATGTCTTTCAAGGTCGCTATAAGGCCTTCTTGATTGATGAGGACTCCTATCTCCTGGCTTTGATCCGCTACATCCACCTGAATCCTGTACGGGCTGATATCTGTGTAGCACCTGAGCAGTACCCGTGGTCCAGTCACCACCATTATGCGACCGGCGAAGGACCGGGGCGTGTGGAAACTGCCTTCGTTACTTCAGTGTTATCCACTTATGGAGGCAACACGATCGATGACTACCAGCTACTGCCAGACGACGTACCAGCAGGTGATAGTCGCCCGCTGCCGGTCCAGCCGACTTCGATTCAAATCGAAGGTACCAAAAGCCTATCCATTGACGACGCTAGTCTAGTATCCATTCTTAAGGTTGTGGAGGACATTACCGGAGTTGAAGCTGATCAGATTACCGGTTCTACACGGCCGCGTGAGGTCACCCGTGCGCGGCATTTGTTCATCTACTGCGCCACCGTTCTGGCGGAATACCAGGCTGTCGAGGTAGCCCATTTCCTTGAAAAAACCGCTTCGTCGATCACCATTGCCAATCGTATGTTCAGGGACCGGTTGCGCCGGGGAGACACAGAACTGAGAGCCGCAGTGGAATCCGTAAGAGTGGCACTCAAAAACTTAACTTTTTAAGTCTGACCCTGCATTGACCCTGGCCTGGGAAAATGGTACATTCTAGGTATCGATGGAGAACACGTAAAGGAGCGAATGCATATGTCCGAAGTAAGGGTCTCCAGTAAGTACCAGATCGTCATTCCTCGGGATGCGCGGAGAATCTTAAAGATCGAGAAGGGGCAACGCCTCCAGGTACTCGTCCAAAATGGAGCAATCACCCTGATCCCTGAGAAGCCTCTCTCCGAAATGCGAGGTTTTCTGCGCAGGATGGACACCACCATCGAGCGTGACGAGGACGAAAGACTATGATCCTGGTTGACTCCTGCGGCTGGCTCGAATTCTTAACAGACGGCCCCCTAGCCGATGAGTACGCCTTATTTTTCGAAGATCCTGAGCAGATCGTGACACCTACCATTGTCCTGTACGAGGTGATCAAGAAGATCCAACGTGAAGAGAGTAAGGATAAGGCGCAGGCAGTAGCCGCCCAGATGGTGCGGACGACAGTCGTGGATCTCGATGCCCAGATTGCGCTCCTGGCCGCCGATATCTCCCTTCAACAAAATATACCGATGGCGGACGCCATTGTGTACGCTACCGCCCAGGCCAGAGACTGCCAGGTTGCAACCAGCGATCGGCACTTTATCAATCTGCCTCAGGTGCTCTTTAGAGGGTCAAACTTAAAAAGTTAAATAACTCGGTCAACAGTTACCTACCGTTCGTTAAGTAACCAGTTACGCAGGGAATACATAAAACCGAAGCTGCGCTAGAATCAAAAACTTAAGTTTTTAAGTCTGACCCTTTTTCAACTCGCGAACGGGTCAGGAAGGCGGCCAGGGGGATCGCCAGAACAATGATTACCGTGGCCACGATGAAGCTGTCGTTGATGGCCAGGACGAAGGACTGTTCCTGCACCGCCCCCATGGCCACACCCAGGGCTCCGGCCTTCGCCGAAACGGCATCGGCTCCGCCGGCAACCAACCCCCGTTCCACCATCCGCAGACCCTCGACCGCAGCCGCGTTATCGAAGCTAACGTTCTCGGACAAAGTGGCGGTATGGTAGATACTCCGGGAGGTCATGACGTAGGTCATCAGGGCGATGCCCAGGGAAGCGGCAATCTGGCGGAAAACGTTAGTCATTGCCGACGCCCGGCCCACTAGAGCCTGCGGCACCGTGTTCATCCCGGCCGTGGTCAGTGGCATCATGCAGAGCCCCAGGCCGACACCCCGGATGATCAGCAGGAACTGGATCTCCCGGTTGGTGGAGTAGATCGTGAGATTGTGCAGGTGGTAGGTGGTGATCACCAAGATCACCAGCCCCGTCACAGCCAGGGGAGCGGCACCGTACCGGTCAAACAGCTTTCCGGCAATCGGCATCATGCATCCCGTCGCCAGAGCAGCCGGCATCATTATCAGCCCGGTCTGGATGGCGGTGTATCCCTGCACCGCCTGCGTGAAGATAGGGATCAGAAAGATGCCGGAGAACAGAGCAACCATCGCAATACTGGAACCCAGTACACTGATGGTCAGGACGGCGTTCTTAAACAGGCGCACGTCGAGCATGGGCTGCTCCGTGTGCAGTTCCCAGATGACGAAAAGGAGGAAGGAGAAACAAGACAGGGCCAGCAGGGTGATGATGAACTGCGAACCCCACCCATAGGTCTGCCCCTCGCTCAGTGCCAGCAGTATCGAGAAACAGGCCACGCTGCACAGTACAAAGCCCGCCAGGTCAAACTTCAGTCCTGACTTCCGCTCGCTATCGGGCAGGGCATTCCGGGCCAGGATCAAGGTGAGGATACCCACCGGGAGATTGATATAGAAGATGAGGTGCCAGCTAAAATACTCCACCAGGTAGCCGCCCAGTGTGGGTCCGATGGCCGGGGCCACCGTCATTGCGATCCCCCACATCCCCAGCGCCATCCCCATTTTTTCCCGGGGTACCAATTGGTAGATGATCGCCATTGAGAGCGGCATCAGCATGCCACCGCCCAGAGCTTGGAGAGCCCGAGCCGCGATCAGGGAATCATTGCTCCAGGCCAGGCCGCAGAAGAGCGAGGCCACGGTGAAAACGCCCAGAGCACTCATATAGAGGGTTTTGTAGCCGTACCGGTCCCCTAGATAACCGGTGACCGGAATCACCACACCGCCAACCAGAAGGTAGATGGTCATCACCCACTGGATCTCAGCGGGCGTGACCTGGAAGATGGTCATCAACCGGGGAATGGCCACGTTCACGATGCTTGAATCCAACATGGCCATGAACGTACCCAGGATCAAGACCACCATCGGTGCCGCCGGGATACCGGCCATGCTCAGGCCCCCATTTTGCTTCCGGCGTTGTGGCCTATTCCCTGACGAGAATCTTCACCTTCGCGTTCACACCCAGGCGCAGTTCTTGATCTCCCGGTTCGATCACAATCTTCACCGGGACAGTCTGAGCGACCTTGGTGAAGCTACCGCTCGTCGTACGCGTCGGAAGCATGGAAAAGATGGAGTTGGTGGCTTCGCCCACGGACAAGACTCTTCCGTCCAGTCTCTCGCGCACCCCGTCCACCCGGAGTTCAACCTGCTGACCCCGCTGCACACGGGCCAGATGAGTCTCCTCAATATTCGCCGTAACGTACACCTGGCTCAGGTCACAGAGCCAGACGGCCGGCTGTCCGGGTGCGCCCACCTCCCCCGGATGAGCCAACCGCTTGATCACCTTACCGCTGATCGGAGCGCGCACCACGGTGAGGTCACTGTCCGCACCGGGCGTGAGCGTGCGGTCACTCTGTTTGGCAATGATCTGCCCGGCCGTCACCCGGTCTCCCTCGGAAACCATAATCTCCAGGTACTTACCGGGAACCTGCGGGCCGACCTTGATAATGGTACCGTCAACGTAGGCGTTTTCAGTGATTATATAGTGGTAGCCGTTATACCAGTAGAAGAATGTGATGCCGGATAGAACCACGATCATAGCCAGGAACACCGCGATGAACATCGGTTTACCCTTTTTCACGGCCATTCCTCCCCGCTTAGACTCTACCTATCTCATTTCCAACCACTCACAGCTCACACCTCAATCGCCGCGGTTTCGGACGGTGCCTTGCGCAGGCTGAGGCGGCGCGACAGGCCCTTACCCCAGTCATCAAAGATGGTGTACACAACCGGCACCAGGACCAGGCTGATCAATGTGGAGAACATCAGCCCGCCGATCACCACCGTGGCCATCGGGGCCTGGGATTCCCCACCTTGCCCGATACCCATGGCGATCGGCAGCATTGCGAAGATGGTAGTCAGTGCCGTCATTAGAATCGGACGCAGGCGGATCGGGCCGGCGGTGGTCACCGCCTCCCGCATGGTCATCCCCCGGGAGCGCAGCGTATTCACATAGTCGATAAGCACAATGGCATTGTTCACCACCACGCCCACGGCCACGATCACCCCGATAAAGGCCGGAACACTGAAGGACTGCCCGGTAATTAGCAGGCCGAACACCATTCCGGTGATGGAAACCGGCACCGAGAACATCACCACGAAGGGGAACAGGAATGATTCAAATTGGAAGGCCAGCAGCATGTAGACCAGCAGGATGGCCAGAATCAGGGCGATAAACAGGTTGCCGAAAGCATCGGCCATCTCCTGCGCCTCTCCAGTGAATTCAAAGTAATAACCCGGGGGCAGCGGGTAGTCCGCCAGCGCCTTCTCTACGTCTTTGATCACACTGTTCAGATCCCGATCCACCAGGCTGCCGGAAACCACCACAGTCCTAGCCTGATCCCGCCGCTCCACCGTCGTCGGCCCCCCCGCAATCTCCATCCGCGCGATGTCCCGCAGCAGCACCTGACCGCCGGCGGGGGTGGTCAGAGTAAGGTTCTCCAGGTCGGCCATATTCTCGCGTGTTCCCTCAGTAAAGCGTACCCGAACATCCACCTCTTCACCGCTTACCCGATAGCGGGTGGCTATTGAACCAAAGAAAGAGGTGTGCAGTGCAGAAGACACCTGATAAACGTTCATTCCGTACAGGGCCGCCCGGTCCCGGTCAATGAGCACCTGAACCTCAGGACGGCCTTCCTCCAGGCTGGACTCCACGCTGCGCGTCCCGGGAACCCCGGCCACAATACCCGCCACGTCCTCTCCCATTCGGCCCAGAAGGTCCAGATCGTGGCCTTTCAGTACCACCTGCAGAGGCGCGCTCCCGGTATCACCCATCATCGAAGACGGTGCGTCCACCTCGATGATGGCCCCGGGAAGATCCTCGACCTGCGTGCGTAACCAGGCCGCCACATCCTCAGAACTGCGTTTTCGATCGCTCCCATCAACCAGTGTCAGGTCCATTAATGCCCGATGGGACGATGCACCACCGAACCCCGCCTGCTCCTCGTGGGAGCCAGCACCTACGGTCACAAACACCGTCTCGACCTCGGGAATGTTCCGGGCGATTTTCTCCACCTGGCTCACAATACGGTCGGTCTCGTCGATTGTGGTACCCACTGGTGCCTTAACACTGACGGTCACCCAACCCTGGTCGGTGGCGGGCATGAACTCCGCACCCACCAGGGGCATCAGCGCCAGGCTGCCGATGAAGACAATTGTGGTCAGGATCACCACTTTACGGCGGTTGTCCAGAGACCAGGCTAACACTCCGCGGTACACTTCGGATAATCGATCCAGGGCATTACCGAACCAAGACATCAATCGCCGCAATAACCTGGGACCCCGTTCTACCGGCTGTACGCGCAGCATCCGGGCGGCCAGCATGGGCACCAGGGTTAGGGCGACCACCAGGGATGCACCAAGGACGAAAGCTACGGTGATCGCCAGGGGGGCAAAGATTTCGGAGGCCAGTCCCTGTACGAACACGATGGGCAGGAACACGGCGACCGAGGTCATGGTGGCGCCGATGACGGCCCTCCCCACTTCCGAAGCACCTTCCCGCGCCGCATCGATATGTCCGAAGCCGAGCTGGCGATGCCTAAAGATGTTCTCTAATACCACAATGGAATTGTCGACAATAAGACCGATGCCCAGTGCCAGGCCGCCCAGGGTCATAACGTTGATGGTCTCACCTGAGAAATAGAGCAGGCTACAGGCACCGATGGCGGCCACCGGGATGGCCGTGCAGATAATCATCGTGTTGCGTACACTGCGCAGGAACAGGAAGATGATCAGAGCGGCGAGCGTCCCGCCGACCAGGATGTTGTTCCGCAGGTCACCGATCGAGCCCTCA
>JAHRFU010000059.1 GCA_019084485.1 Desulforudis sp.
GGGCGGAAGGAAGCAACGGAACAGGACGTTTACGAAGCTGCCGAGCTGGTACTATTCCACCGGGCGCGGGAAGCGCCACCGCCGCCCCCCGAACAGCCCGAGCCTCCCCAGGAAGAACAGGAAGAACCGCCGGAGCAAGAGGAAGAAGACGACAGCCAGGAGCAAGAACCGCCTGAACAGCCCGAAGAGACGCCACCGCCACCGGAGCAGGAAGACATGGAACCGGAGGATCAGAAACAGCAAGAAGAGCAGGAAGAGGAAGGGGAGCAGGAACGGAATAACCCTCCGCCGGCGGCGCCGCAGGAAATCGTGTTTGCCGTCGGGCAGCCCTTTCAGGTTAAACGCATCAGCCACGACCGGGACCGCATCTTGCGGAAGGGTTCCGGAAGGCGCTCCCGCACCAAAACCGCCTCCAAGGCCGGGCGCTACGTGCGCAGCACCATGCAGCGCAAAAACGACGACCTGGCCTTCGACGCCACCATGCGGGCGGCAGCGCCGCACCAGGTGCACCGGCGGCGGGACGGGGTAGCCATTGCCATTGAGCCCGGCGACATCCGGGAAAAAGTGCGGGAGAAGCGCATCGGCAACTTCCTGCTCTTCGTCGTCGACGCCAGCGGGTCGATGGGAGCCCAGCAGCGGATGGCGGAAACCAAGGGAGCCATCCTCTCCCTGCTGCTGGACGCCTACCAGAAACGGGACCGCATCGGGATGGTGGCGTTCAAAGGGAACACGGCAGAGACGCTCCTGCCGCCTACCAGCAGTGTGGAAATGGCTCATAAACTCCTGGAAGAACTGCCGACGGGCGGCAAGACACCCCTGTCCGCCGGCCTCATTAAAGCCTACGAGGTGGCCAAAGCCCACCTCTATAAAGACCCGAATGTTTCGCCTCTTTTAATCATCATTTCCGACGGCAAAGGCAATGTGAGCATGGGCGCCGATAAGCCCCTGGCTGAGGTGCGCCGGGCGGCGGAAATCATCAGGGACGAGGAAAGGATTAAGACGCTGGTCGTCGACGTGGAGAAAAACGGTTTCCTCACTTTCGGGCTGGCCCGGGAATTAGCCGTTGCCATTGGGGCCGAGTACCATAAAATCGACGACTTGAAGGCTGATACCTTGGTACAGGCGGTCAAAGGGTTAAGTGACTTTACATTTGAGAAAGGTAGTTAAGAATGGGTGATTTTAACAAGGTTTATCCCTTCGTCGCGATTGTGGGACAGGAAGAAATGAAAAGAGGCCTGCTTCTTAACGCCGTTAATCCCAAGCTCTCCGGGGTTCTCATCCGCGGGGAAAAAGGTACAGCCAAATCCACGGCCGTACGGGCGCTGGCGGCCCTGCTGCCGGAGATCGAGGTGGTGGCCGATTGCACATACGGCTGTGATCCGGATGACACCGCTACCATGTGCGCGCAGTGCCGGGAGCGCCTGGCATCAGGTGAGGAACTGCTCCGGGCGCGGCGCAAGATGCGGGTGGTGGACCTACCCGTATCGGCTACCGAAGACCGGGTAGTGGGTACCCTGGACATTGAACAGGCCATCAAGAAAGGGGAAAGGCACTTCGAGCCCGGGGTGCTGGCCCAGGCCAACCGGGGCATTCTCTACGTCGACGAGGTAAACCTTTTGGACGACCACATCGTGGATGTGCTTTTGGACTCGGCGGCCATGGGGGTCAATACCGTGGAGCGGGAAGGTGTATCTTTCACCCATCCGGCCAACTTTATTTTAGTGGGCACCATGAACCCCGAGGAAGGCGAGCTCAGGCCCCAGCTTCTGGACCGCTTCGGGCTCTGTGTAAACATTACCGGGATTCTTGACCCGGCACTCAGGGTAGAAGTAGTTAAACGCAGGGCCGCCTTTGAAGAAGACCCGGAGAGTTTTTCCTTGCAGTGGGAAGGAGAAGAAGAGAAACTCCGTCGGCGAATTGTCAGTGCCAAGGCGCTCTTGCCCAAGGTACGGATATCTGACGAAATACTCTTCTTAATCGCCAAGATTGCTATTGAAATGGGAGTGGACGGCCACCGGGCCGACCTGATCATGATGAAGGCGGCCAAGACCACGGCAGCGCTGTACGGCCGGGAGGAAGTTACCGAAGATGACGTGCGCAGTTCGGTAGACCTGGCCCTGCTTCACCGCATGCGCCGCAAGCCCTTCCAGGATCTGGCCATCGACCGGGAGAAGCTCCAGGGAGTGATCGGAGGGCCGCAGGCCAGCCACCAGCATAGCCATACCCGTGCTCACGCCCACGCCCACAAGGCCGGACGCAGCGACCACCATCATCACCATGGGCGTTGATATAAATCAGGATAATTGTTCAGTCAACTACTTCACTGAATCTTTACTAATCAGGCAGGTTTGAGAGGTGCCGGACAGATGATCGAACTGAGGCAGCTGGCCAAACAGTATGGCAGCATTGAAGCTGTCGCCGGGCTGGATCTAAAAATTGACCGGGGAGAGATTTTCGGCCTGCTGGGGCCCAACGGCGCCGGCAAAACCACGACCATCAGAATGCTGACCATGCTCACCAGGCCCTCCGGCGGAAGCGCGTTAATCAACGGGTGTGAGATAACCCGTGATTTAAGCAAAGTAAAAAAGGAGATCGGCGTGGTTCCCCAGCACATGAACCTGGACCTGGAACTCACGGCCCGGGAGAACCTGGAACTGCACGGGCGTTTGCATAAAATGCCCCGGGCCCAGCGGCAGCAAAGAGCAGAAGAACTCCTCGTATACGTGGAACTGGCCGACCGAGCCCATGACCTGGTGAGCAAATTCTCAGGTGGCATGAAGCGGCGGCTGATGATTGCCCGGGCTTTGATGCACCACCCCGGCGTATTGTTTCTGGACGAGCCGTCGGCCGGGCTTGATCCCCAGGCCAGACGTAGAATCTGGGATTTGATTAGAAGGATGAATGGTGAAGGTATGATCGTCTTGTTGACCACCCACTACATTGAAGAGGCCGAAGTACTTTGTCACCGGGTCGGCATTATGGACCGCGGCCGGTTGATTGCCCTGGGTACGCCGACAGAATTGAAACAAATGGTGGGTGAGGTAGTGGTGGAATCCCTCAACCACGGCGATACGGAATACCGGTTTTTTGCCGGCCGGGAACAGGCTCTGGTATATGCTGGTAGTCTTGCGGAGAACGTAGTGATCCGGGAAGCCAATTTAGAAGATGTCTTCGTGGAACTGACCGGTCGTAAGGTAGGTGATTAAAGATCGACTTCTACACAGTATTCTGGCGGGAAATGATCGTTTTGAGGCGTACCTTCAATAAGTTTTTTGCTTCCCGACTGGCCGCCCCCCTGCTCTACCTAGTGGCCTTCGGTTGGGGGCTGGGGCGGAGCATCCAGATGAACGGCGGCAATTACCTGGAGTTTATCGTGCCCGGAATTATCGCTTTAAGCGCTATGACTACAAGTTTCGGCGCCGTGGGCACCAACCTCAACATGAGCCGGCTCTACCACAAAACTCTGGACGAATACTTGATCGCTCC
This sequence comes from Desulforudis sp., assembly GCA_019084485.1. Taxonomy (GTDB): domain Bacteria; phylum Bacillota; class Desulfotomaculia; order Desulfotomaculales; family Desulforudaceae; genus SURF-60. The sequence continues at coordinate 3,487 of JAHRFU010000059.1, forward strand.
GATCAGTGCCAGCGCCTTTGTGCTGGGCAAGGTACTGGCCGGCGTCGTGCGCGGGCTGATCGCTTCCCTGATCATCCTGGTGCTGGCTTTCCTGTTCGGGGCGCATCTGGTATTGAACGGCTGGTTTTTCCTGGTGGTATTGCTCAACTGTTTTCTTTTCTCCGCACTGGGGGCGGTGACCGCCATGGTTGTAAATTCACACGAAGACATGGCCAACTTCTCCACCTTTGTAATTTTACCCATGTCTTTCTTATGCGGTACCTTTTTTTCACTAGAGCGCTTACCTGCAGTTTTCGGCTCTGTTATAAATGTTCTACCCCTGACCCACGCCAGTTATTTGCTGCGGTCCCTCACCTCGGGACAAGGGATGCTGCCGCTTTCCCTGGCAGTGCTGGCCGTATACGCCGCAGTGTTTTTTACAGCCGCTGTGGTGGCGGTGCGAAGGGTCAGGTAGTACCTTAAGCAGGCATCATATACCATTTTTGATTAGTACCTGATGGGTTGTTAATTAGATTACGGGATTTTTGAAAATAACCAAATACATAAATCGAACAGAAGAACTGTTCTAAAAAACCACGAAGGTTTTGTGTTTTGGTAAAATACAAAGCTTGCGTTGTTTTTGTTTTTTCACCCCTGGCCCAAAATTAACCCTGGAGGAGATAAATGAGATGAAAAAAGTTACCGCTATACTCTGGCACAGTCATACCACTACCATGCGGCGGGCAAAGGAACTGGTTAAAGATGTCCTTGCGGTGAAGGTTTACTCGGCCCGCTTCCTGGATGAAGGGAAGGAGGACCTGGCCGCGGCGCTGGCCGACATAGATCAGGCCGACCTGATTTTTTTCTACCGGTCTGCTGCCGAGACGATCTGGGATGAACTTGAAGAGACGGTTAAAAAACTGGGCAAGCCTGTGGTCTGCGTGGCCCATGACCCGGCTCTGTGGGCGCTTTCCACCGTCGGCCCGGAAATGATCTTCCGCTGCCAAAGTTATGTCGTGCAGGGTGGCGAAGAAAACTTTGCCCGGATGCTACGCTACCTGGCCGCGGAGGTGCTGGGTGAGCAAGTGGAGTACGCAGAACCGGTAATATTACCCTGGGAGGGGATTTACCACCCAAACTACCCGGAGTGCTTCCATACGGTGGAGGAATACCTGGCCTGGTACCAGCCAAAGGAGGCGCCCACCGTGGGCCTGCTCTTTGCCCGCAATAACTGGGTCAACAGCAATCTGGCGGTGGAAGATCTCTTAATCCGCCTGCTGGAAGAGAAGGGATATAATGTTCTTCCCGCCTTCTGCTACTCATTAAAAGACGTCGAACTGGGGACTAAAGGTTCCGGAGAAGTGGTGCGGCAATACTTCTTCGGCCAGGACGGGCGGTCGCGCATCAACGCCCTGGTCAAGCTGCTCTCCTTCTTCCTTGAGGCTCGGACCAAGACCGACGATTTTATAAAAGAGAGCGTGGCCTCTTCCGGGGTAACCCTTTTACAAAAACTTAACGTCCCCGTTTTCCAACCGGTAACTTCTTTTTATCGTACGTTGGAGGAGTGGGCCTTAGATCCCCAGGGCCTGAACCGGGACATCGCTTGGTGCGTGTCCCTGCCCGAGTTTGAAGGGGTCATCGAGCCCATCTTCATTGCCGGGGCCAATCGGGAAGGTGAACTGGAAATACGTGTACCGGTGGAGGAGCGTTGCAGGCGCCTGGCGGAGCGGGTGGACAACTGGATCAAAATGGCCCAAAAGCCGGTATCAGAGCGGAAAGTAGCCTTTATTCTGAACAACAACCCCTGTGCCTCGGTGGAGGCCACCGTGGGCGGCGGGGCCAACCTGGACACCCTGGAAAGCGTGGCCCGGGTCCTGCAGCGGATGCAGGAAGCGGGCTACCAGGTAGACCCGCCTTCCTCCGGCAAAGAATTAATCGACACCATTATGGAGCGCAAGGCCATCTCCGAGTTCCGCTGGACCACGACGGACGAGATTGTCGGCAAGGGCGGGGCTTTGAAACTCATGCCGGTGGAGGAGTACCGGTCATGGTTTGACACTTTGTCCCTGCAGGTCAGGGAACGCCTCATCGGCGCCTGGGGCGCCCCGCCGGGTGAAGCTAAAAACGGCGTGCCCGCCGCCATGGTCCACGACGGCAAGATCCTGATCACCGGAGTGCAGTACGGGAACGCCGTGGTCTGCGTGCAGCCCAAAAGGGGCTGCGCCGGGGCGCGGTGTGACGGACAGGTCTGCAAAATTCTGCACGACCCGGATATCCCGCCGCCCCACCAGTACATGGCCACCTACCGTTTTCTGGAGCGGGACTTCGGCGTGGACGCCGTGGTGCACGTCGGCACCCACGGGAACCTGGAATTCTTACCCGGCAAGGGCGTTGGCCTCTCCGGCGACTGCTACCCGGACCTGGCTATCGGTGCCATGCCGCACCTCTACATCTACAACGCCGACAACCCGCCGGAAGGGACGATTGCCAAAAGGAGAAGCTACGCCACCCTGGTGGACCACATGCAGACGGTGATGACCGGGGGCGGGCTCTACGACGAGCTGGCCGAACTGGACCGCTACCTGGAGGAATACGAAAAGGCCAAAATAGCCGACCCGGGCCGGGCGCATATGCTGGAGCACTTGATCATTGAAGAAATCCAAAAGACCAACCTGGATAAACAGATCAGTGTGGAGGGCGGTCACGAGTCCTTTGCCGACATAGCCGAAAAAGCCCACGCCGTGCTTTCCGTCATCCGCAACACCCGGATCCAGGACGGCCAGCACATCTTCGGGGAATTGCCGGAGGGCGAACGGCGGGTGGAATTCATTAACTCCATCCTGCGCTTTGACACCGGGCAGGAGATTTCCCTGCGCCGTGCCGTGGCCCAAATGATGGAACTGGATCTGGCAGAACTCCTGGCCGATCAGGGAAGGGTTTCGACTCGTCACGGCAAGTCTTTCGGCGCGCTTTTAGAGGATATCGATGCCGCGACCAAGGCTTTCATCGCCCGGTTCCTAAAAGGGCAGGAGGTGGACGCTGGCCTAGCCCAAGAAGTTTTGGGAGACATGTTTCTTGGCGCCGGTGCCTTGCCCGCGCTGAACGCCGTCCTGCCCCGGGTGCTGGACCTCGATGCCCGTATAGAGGCTTCCCGGGAAATCGAGTCCCTCCTTTCCGGCTTTGCCGGAGAATACATCCCCGCCGGGCCCTCCGGCCTGATCACCCGCGGGCGGGACGACGTCCTGCCCACCGGTCGGAACTTTTATTCTCTGGACCCGCACCGGGTGCCCACCCGGGCGGCCTGGGAGGTAGGGAAGCGCCTAGCCGAAAAGGTCCTGACCAAGCACCTGGCCGAAGAGGGCCGCTATCCGGAAAACGTGGCCCTGTACTGGATGTGCAACGACATCATGTGGGCGGACGGAGAAGGACTGGGGCAGATGTTTTGCCTGCTGGGCGTAAAGCCGAGGTGGCTGCCCAACGGGCGGGTGGCCGGCGTTGAGGTGATCCCGCCGGAAGAACTGGGGCGGCCCCGCATCGACCTGACCGTGCGGGTTTCCGGCATCACCCGGGATAACTTTCCCAACTGTGTAGAGCTTCTGGACGAGGCCGTCCAGGCCGTAGCCGCCCTGGACGAGCCAGTTGAACTTAATTACGTCCGCAAGCACACCCTGGCCCAACTGGACGGGCAAAGCGACGCGCAAGCCTGGCGGGACGCCACCCTACGCATTTTCGCTTCCAGACCCGGCACTTACATGGCAGGCGTGAACCTGGCCGTCTACGCCTCGGCCTGGAAAGATGAAGAAGATCTGGCCGACATCTTCGTCTACTGGAACGGATACGCCTACGGCAAAGATGTTTACGGTAAGGAAGCCTTCCGGCAGCTGCAGTCCAGCCTGAAAACGGTAGACATTACCTACAACAAGGTAGTGTCCGACGAGCACGACCTCTTCGGCTGCTGCTGTTACTTCGGCACCCACGGCGGCATGACCGCCGCCGCCCGGGTGGCTTCCGGCAAGGATGTAAAGACCTACTACGGCGACACCAGGGAGCCGGATCACGTGGAAGTGCGCACCCTGGCCGACGAAGTGCGCCGCGTGGTGCGGACCAAGCTTCTTAACCCCAAGTGGATCGACGGGCAGAAAAGGCACGGCTACAAGGGCGCCGGGGACATTTCCAAGCGCGTTGGCCGGGTCTACGGCTGGGAGGCCACCACGCAGGAAGTGGACGACTGGATTTTCGACGACATCACCAGGACTTTTATCATGGATGAGGAAAACCGCCGGTTTTTTGAAGAGCACAACCCGTGGGCCCTGGAAGAAATCGCCCGTCGGCTATTAGAGGCTAACCAGCGCGGCCTCTGGAACGCCGACCCCGAAGTGCTGGAAGGCCTGAAAGAACACTACCTGGAGATCGAAGGCTGGCTGGAAGAAAAGATGGGGGAAGTGAAAGGCGAGTTCCAGGGCGGCGCCATCGACATTCTTACTACCGAAGAGGTGGCCGACTGGGGCGCCAGGATGCAGGAGATCAAGGCGAAGCTGGGGAGTTAGACAATTAAGTTTTATTTAAGAATTTTTACAGGAGGTGTTTTTACTATGCGGAGGTACTGGATGGTTTTGTGGGCGGTGGTATTGGCAGCGGTGCTCTTAGCAGCCGGGGTTTTGCCTGCAGGGGCTGCGCCGCAGAAGAGAATTACGGTTGCGGAGTATTTTGTTGCGCCTAACGGGAAGATAGAAAAGAAAACGGTACGTGTGCCCTGCCCGCCCAACCGGGTGGTGGTTCTGGGCGCTTATCCGGCGGAGATGTTAAAGGCTCTCGGGGTAGAAAAAGCGGTGATTGCGGTTGATGAATCCACCAAGAATAAGACGCAGTGGCCGGGATATGTCTTGGAGGTTCCGGACGTGGGAAGTTCTTTTACCCCCAGCGTGGAAAAGATTGTAGCGCTCAAACCGGGCCTGGTCATCGAAGCTTTTATGAGGCCCGAACTCAGGAGTCAACTTACACGTGCCGGGATTCCCGTGCTTAGAATTTACGGCTATAAAACAGAAGTTATCACCAGAGAAATCCGGACACTGGGCCTGGTCTTTAACCGCCAGGAGCGGGCCGATGCCTATGCGGCTTACATTGAGAAGCAATGGCGGACGGTCCAGGAGCGGACAAAAGAACTGAGCTCCCGGCAGAAGCCAAAGGTTTACTGGGAGTATTCTACCGGTGACTGGAGAACAGGCGGCCCCGGCTCGGGGTTGCACCCGCTAATTGAGTGGGCCGGCGGGATCAATATTGCTGCCGACCAGGGACTCGCCAATCCGGTGGTGAGCCCGGAATGGGTGGCAGCTAAAAATCCGGACGTGATTATTAAATATGCTGGTCGTGAATACGCCGGCTGGACAGTAAGCGATACTAAAAAACTGGAGGAACTGCGCCGTCAGCTCATGTCCCGGCCGGGCCTTAAAAATACGAACGCTGTAAAGCATGGCCGGGTCTACCTGATTTCGGATCTCATTACCTGTGCGCCCCGCGGGGCGGCGGGCGAGTACTACGTCGCCAAATGGCTGCACCCGGAGCTCTTTAAAGACATAGGCCCGGAAGCGGTGCACCGGGAGATGTTCAATAAGTTCTACGGGGAGGAGCTAAGAGGCGTATGGGTTTACCCGTCGAAGTAGGTAGCCCTGTAATGTGCTAAGTACAGGTCCACATAAATAAGCAACCAGATATATGTTCGGTTTTAGCCCGTGAAAGCTTTGTAATCCCTGACTTAATGCCCAAAACAATATAAAAAACTGAGCACTTAATTCTATGGTTAAGTACTAAGTCTTATGGAGAGGAGCTTCAAGGGATATGGTTGTACCCGCCAGTAAACTAAAGTCTGACGCCCATGATCTCGATTTTAACAATCTGAAGTCGGCTTACTCCCGGCACACAGGGCGGAAGAGTCTTTTGGTCTTGATTTTGCTTGTTTTAACCGGCGGCTTCATCCTGGTGTCCACCTCCGTGGGGGCGGCCGGTTTAAGCGTTGGGGATGTTTGGCTGGTGGTGGTTTCCCGCCTAGGCTTTCCCGTTGTCCTGGCAAACGAGCTGGCGGATACGGTGGTCTGGGAGATCCGCTTACCCCGCATCCTGCTGGCCACCATCACCGGAATTAGCCTGGGGGGGGCCGGGGCGGTGATGCAGGGGGTGCTGCGCAACCCGCTGGTTTCCCCCTACACCATGGGGCTCTCCAGCGGCGCGGCTTTCGGGGCGGCTCTGGCCATCGTGCTGGGCACCGGCCTGGTAGGGGGCAGCTACCTGGATGTTTCCCGCTGGCTTATTGTTACCAACGCCTTTATATTTGGCGGATTAACCACTTTATTGGCCTTTTCCCTGGCCCGGTTCAAAGGGATGGCTCCGGAAACGCTGGTTTTAGGCGGGGTGGCCATAGGTTACCTGTTTAGTGCAGGGGTTTCCTTATTAAAATACCTTTCCAATAATGAAGCGCTTAAAGAGTTAGTTGTCTGGCTGATGGGCGGCTTCTGGGGAGCGAGCTGGCAGACCGTTGGACTGCTTGCCCCGGTGGTCTTGCTCTGTATGGCCGTTCTAATCATCTTTGCCTGGGACCTCAATGTGCTGGCGTCTGGCGAAGAGGTGGCCACCAGCCAGGGGATTAATGTGGGCAGGCTGCGGATCTACACGCTGACGTTGGCAACCCTGGCGGCTGCGTCAACGGTGGCCTTTACCGGTATCATCGGCTTTATCTGCCTGGTGGGGCCGCACATCTGCCGGATGTTGGTGGGTAATGATAACCGGTTCTTAATCCCCTGTTCCTGCCTGATGGGGGCGGTGCTGCTTCTGCTTGCGGACACTTTGGCCCGGACCATCATTGCCCCCACGGAGTTACCGGTGGGGATCATCACCGCGCTGTTGGGCTCACCCTTCTTCATCTACCTGCTCATCAAGAAAAAGCAGAGATGGTGGGGATAAAGAAACAGGTAGATCCTGGGGAAACATAGCTTTCTCAAAACTGGCCTTGGCCGCCGGGGGGGTGATATAAATTGTTAAACCTGTAAGATAATTTGCTGTCAGGTAAATTTTATTTTAAGCAGCAGCGTGGTTTGAAAGGAGGTTTCTTTTGTTGCTAGCACTTAAAAAAACAGCCCTTTTCATCGCCAGTTTGGTATTTCTTGCGGCGTTGTTCGGAAGTGATCCTTTCCCCGCCCAGGCCTCCACCGTGGGGGTGCGGGTGGACGGCCAAAGGCTGGCTTTAGACGTGCCGCCGGTGGTGGACGGGGGCCGCAC
>JAHRFU010000034.1 GCA_019084485.1 Desulforudis sp.
AGCGAGCGACATTAATTTCCGAGTATACAATTTCAGGACGCAGTTCCAAGGTAAGCTGTTAGGGCTAGCCCAAAGTGTCCGAAAGCTGACGGGATTGCCTGACCGGAGGTTGCTGGATACAATGACCATACATTAGTGGGGACGCCTCTGGTGCTTCTGTTAGCGCAGAGCACATACAGACAGGGGCGTCTTTTCCTTTCTCAAGAATGTATGGCCATTATATCCAGCAACCTCCGGTCAGGCAATCCCGTCAGCTTTCGGACACTTTGGGCTAGCCCTAACAGCTTACCTTGGAACTGCGTCCTGAAATTGTATACTCGGAAATTAATGTCGCTCGCTGTGCTGTCACTTACTTACATGGTTATCATTCTTGCTTCACAAAACAGTCGTTCGCAGCGCTGTAAATTTACCCCAAGAACATAGTTGAAGACTCACGTTTGTGGTTACGCCTAACCCTATCCCTATCCCCTTAGAGGATTAAGCAACTCCTCCAGGTACCTGACATCTGTGTAGTACCCTTGAGCCCGAATTACTCTGGAATGGGCTTTATACAGCAGGTCACCGTGCATTTGCAATTGCTCTGCTCCGTTTTCATCGAGAATCATTCGAGATGCCGTGGCATCGTTCACTCTTAATGCAACACGAGCATTCATTAGGTTTCTGATACTGGTTGGTACCAGATCCGCTGAAGGACGTTGGGTACATAGTACCAGGTGAATCCCCCGTTTTCTCCCCAGCTGGGCAACTCGTCTCAAATAGGTATAGAACTCATCCTGTTTTCTACGGTTTCCTGCCAACTGATCGGCGAGATCAGCGAACTCGTCCACAACAATTACCAGTGGAGGTATTAATGGTTGGTTTGCAGCATTGTATTCAGTAATACTCCTGCACCTGGCGTTCATGAGAAGTTCTGCTCTCTGGTCGAATTCCTGGTTTATGTGAGTGTGTAGTAATTCAATTGCCTCACTGGCGTCGGTAATAATGCGTCCTACTTCTATATGAGGCAGTCCTTCGAAGAATACAAAGTCCTCCGGGCCAGAGGTAGAGATGAAGAGACGTAGGGCCGAGGGACTTGGATGGGTTAGTAACAGAGATGTAATAAGCCCATACAGAAACATAGTCTTACCGGCCCCTGTAGTCCCACCCACAAGCATGTGATGAAGATTGCTCAAATCCCCAGTTATTCTTGTTCCTTCGGGCGTTACACCGATTGTGATAGGCAATTGTTCCGGTGAAGTTACTGTTGGAAGACAACTGTGTCCATTGGCCAGAAGGATCACATCTCTGTCTACACGAGGAACATCTAAGGCAATCTCGGCGGAGTTGGGGATTGAGGATACTAGAAGTCCTGATCTCTGCATTTCCCGGCCGATATCTTCTAGACCGTTGCGCAAAGGATCAAGCCTTTGACCACGAGCTAGTTTGATGTAGAACCGTACTACTGTAGGCCCAACCGCAGCTCTATTAGGATCGCACTCGTCGACTTGAATACGATACGATTCACAAGCTCGCATGAAGAGTCGCGCGATTTCAGTAGTCACATCTACAGTAGTTAAGGCTGTAGAGACACCAGTTGTAGTAGCAGCCACCAAGTCTTCAGGCACCTGAAATAGTATGTCCGGTTCTGCTGCCTTAGATTGTGAAGTCGCCACATTATTGATCGCATAACCGCTGGTGGACTCGGTCTGAGGACTGGCCTGTTCTTCAGTATCCAGATGTGCTTTAGTTTTACTTGTGCTATCCACGCCCGATAATAGCTGCTGAATACTCGGACTTCTTAGCATCGTAAGCACCAAACCGTTTGATTCATCGGGAATATGAGAATCGCTGCCAAATTCGTCTAGTTGAACGTGCACTATCAAACCCCGAAAAACAATGGAAATTCGCGGTTCTGGCTGTGCAAAGGCCTCACGAAGTCGATAGTACCATTCCTTCCGCCAGTCAGGTTGATGAACGCCTCTAAAACACTCTCTATGAAGCTGGTATTTTAGAACTTCCCGTCGTGCGGGTGTAAATATGGGTTGTGAGTCCTCGCCGCCAAAGACAGGCTTTATAGCCCTCAATACGGATATGACCTGTTCTACACTTTTCCCAACAAGTCGATCTTGCCCGGTGGTTGAGTCCTTCTGGACTTGTATGTCAGAGTTATTTGATCTAGTCTTAACTTCAATTGGTTCTATTACTAGCTGCCCTGAACCGTCCATTCTTAGACCAATTAGATCCGCCCGCTCATTACCAGCAGGGTGAGCTCGAAGCCAAAGACGGGCTAGTTGCGAATCAAGTGATGCTACTAGTGCCCCCGGATTACGAGCAACATACCAGGCAACCGTTAGAATTGTTCCCAGAATGCCCTTTAGCCTGGCCTCACGCGATTCCCTGCTGCCTGACGATGCGTGAACACTCAATAGTCCTTCTCCCGCAATGTGGGTAAATCGGTTCAAGATAGATGCCAGAACGTCAGGGTTGGGATATAAATTGTAGCCTTGAAGCAATTCCGATATCTGCTCTATAACCCTAGACGAGGTACTAGTCCAAATACCTATCTCCCGCAGTCCGTCTCTACGCTCAGCCAATAACACTGCGGTATCTGGAGCATAGTCCGTGAGCACTCGATCGGCCACTACTAGCCATCTAGTAGCACCTGTGGTCACTAAGCTTGTTATGGGTGCCAAATCAACCCCAGAATCGTGCTGTAGGCGAATTTGCTGACCAGCAGGAAGTCGAGCAGCGCGCTCCACTACAAAATGGTAGTCTGAAAACGGCCCTTCTTCCGCTTCAGAGGAAGGTGCAATTGTACCACTGTTGAAGTGGTCGCTGTATTCATACTGGTACGTTATGACCAGAGGACTAACTGAGAGTTGACGGGCACGGGGGGCGAGGTCAATCCTGTACTGCGACTGATCAAACAGGTACGCAATATGTACAGGGTGCTCTTGCATTCTTGCCAAGACTTCTCCCATTGAGCCCTCGTTTTCAAGACGAATGTTAAGACGCCCGTTTCGCAAGACTTCCGCTATTTCGTGATCTTTGTTCTCGTAGTCCAGCTGGGCTAATTCACATTCGGGTTTTTGGCCACGTGTAAAGTATGCATCTACTGACAAGCGCGTATCGCCTGTGTTGCCTAGAAATGCTGCACAAATGCCAAGTGTGTGTTGAAGATCAGGAACGTCCACCAATCCGATTCTTACCTGAGGTTTGCTATAAGGTGCATACTCTATCCATCGTTTCAAGAGATCTTCTAGAAATTCGAGACCGTCTCTTCCTAGGTAACGGTTAGTACGGTTTTCATAGGTTGGGAGATACCACCAATTGCCTGACTGCGGGAGAAGGACTTCAGCGGTACCAGTTACATCCGGACTAAAGACTACGAAGTGTAGAAGGTGAGGTAAATCAGGTAGCGCCTCGGCCAACTGAGCCTGTTCTTCAGCGCCAAGAGGTTGTTCACTATGTACTGCCTTAAAAAGTTCTCGAAACTTCCATAGGTGAAATGGGTGTAAAGGAGTAAGGATGGCTTTCCATTCACTTGGTGTCCGGATATACACAACTTCAAGACGCAATAGCTCTGTGTATACCCATCTTATGGCAGTGGGATCGACGCTATGTAGTGACGCATCGTTCTGTCGTAGCAAGCGAAGTAGATCACTGAATGCATCTAGATAATCAAAAAGGGCTTGTCTAGCTTCCGGATATCCTCCGAAAGCCACAATGGGCTGAGTTAGAATGAGGTCAAAATGTTGAAGCAAAAGATTCCGGTTAGTAGTTAGGTGCTCCAGAATACTACCAAATGTCATCTCCGGTGGCAGGTACTGTCCCAGGCTCCTAAGCAAAGAAAACAGAGAATGTCCTGCAACTCCTTGTTCTCGCTCTTCCGGGTCATATCGCCTTATTTCTTCCAAATTAGCGTGACAAACTGCGGGTCTTAGATCCTCATATGTGCTGTGAATTACCCCACCCCAAGAGTCTACTGTGCAAACGCGACCCAGCATTTGCCGCAATTCCTGGGGAGCCAATTCTAAGGACAAAGTTTGTCCGTCAAAGCCCGAATTAACTACAGTTGAATCATTCTGTTGTTCTGGATTTTCCAATGCATCAAGGAGTGCCTCGCCCAGCTGCCGTAACCCATTTTGAGCATCTGTTTCTCGACTTACAGCACAAATAGCAGTTGCCCGATGTAAGGCCTTTCCACGTAACGGTCTTTCAGTCCGGGTAGAGCCAGGATCATCGTTACCTGTAGCTTCTCCATTAGGCACTACTACTGGTCTAGAGCGGGGTAGTGGTCTCCCGGCCTTTAGTAGTTTTTCAACAGTGGACAAATTGAGCCGACGCAGCGGCTCCGTGCCCCCTCTTCTGTAGAATTCTTTCAGCGCTATAAATGCCGTTCTTAGTCTACTTTGCTCAGCTGCCTCAGCACGAACAAGGACTGCTCCGATACGTTTCCGATTTCTCTCTGACAATTGTCCCATTTCAACCAGAAGCTCACGGTTACGCTGTAGTCTCTCTCTGGGGTTTTGGCTAGCAGATAGAATAAGCGGATCTCCCAATAGCCCTAAACGCCAAAGATTGTTCGAAATCGCTTCCAGATTGGCAATGTCCGCCTGAACTCCTGTAACAAAATCCTCGATCATATTTAGCGGAAACGTATCTGACTCTTGAGCCAATGCATCCCAAAATCTTTTGTGTGGTAGTGGTGTGTTTTCTCCGAGGACAAGAGACGCATTCTTTAGTATCTGGCAAGAAACATCACGGGCAGTTAGGAATTCCAAATCGTTTAGTGAATGGAGCTTAGCTACCTCACCGCGTACAAACACTACGATTCTGCCACTCAGTCTTGGAATGCTACGCCATCCTACTGCACTCTCGATGTCTAGGGCTAGGTTTACACTTGAGCCTGCCGAACTAGTATCGTGTCCTACGACCGAAACGTAAAGTTTCTTACCAAGCGAATTGGATACAATGCTACAGACAACTCCAGGGTCAATATCACTTAGACCCTGGACTACCACCCCGATTCGGGCCGTCTGAAGGTATTCTTTCAATAGTTCTGCCAGTATTTCATTGCGATCCATTCTATCCCTCCAACTCTACTCGAAGGACTCCGTCTGCCAACAGTTTTGCAAAACCTAGACGGCTAAGTCTGGTAGCGAATGCTTTTAAGTTATCCGCCAAGGCGTTTGAATCTGCTTGATAAGCACCGATACCCACCAAATTTGCTTCGTCTTCACGTCGTCCTCCGATGATGACGCCGTAGCGTTCTAGGAACCGCGCCTGCAGACTTGGCAGATCAATACACTCGCCGGGTTTCACAGCACCCCTTACTAGTACTTCGAGCATGTCCTGCTGAACTGCAAACCTCTTACTGGGGTGGAAATTATCAGGGGGTCTGAGGAGTCCGCTCCTAAGTCCAAGCTGTCGTAAGTACGCAATGGGGTTACCCGATGCCTCTAAAGCCATAATGTCATGGAGTGCCTGCCCAAATACACTATAGGGGTCTTCGGAATTGTGGCTTTCCCCCTTAGCAAGCTCCCAGATTTCTCTACGTTCGGCCTCGTTTCTTTCACGACTGCTGGCACTGGTTTGTGTATAAGCAGGAATCGGTTCTTGTCTAAGAGCTTCTATGCTAAACAATCTGTTTGTTCTTAAGTACTCCCCTAATGCCCACGCATAAAAACGGGATATTGACTGGCAAACGAGGGTGTAAGTCATCACTGAAGCACGAGCCACTGGGTGTCTCTCACTGGGGGAGAAATCGAGAAGAAAAGGTAATATTCGTCTCTCGGCATTCGGAACGTAGTAGCTCTCCAACAGTGCCAAATGACGAATAACCACAAAACAGGCGTATAGGACAATCGTGCGGAGTCCAACAAGCTTATTCGGATGTAAGTTCACGTGTTCGGCTAGACAGTCAGCTGCTTTGAGAAGACCGGCCAAAAGACTAGCCGGGACACCCGGAAGAGGTTTATTGAGAAATTGTGCTGTTGAAGCATCAAAGCTAGGTACCCATTCTCTTTGATTAATGCTTAATGTTGGCAGGCTTAGTGCGGTAATAACGTCTCTAGGACTCTCAATCGTTCGTTCGATAGACGTGTAGAGCTGGGAATTATTCAGTCTCAATAGCTCTGCTACTAGCTCGCCACCATCCTGTGCAACCCTATCTCTGGAGATAAATCCGCTAAAGCCTGCGGAATAGCTTTCCATGTCCTGGCTATGTAGATATACGCCTCCATCCGCATCAACCACTTTCCTTAGAAATGAACGTAGTTCAGCTATATCTGACTCTTGAATATCTTCAGGCATTAGACGATTATTATCAAGTAGCTCTCCATAAATAGAAGCTAATTCATGTCCGCTAGGAATCGCCCCATCTTTCTTCTTCGCGACAAACACAAAACGATTAAGCATTCCAGTATCAGTGGTATAACCTAGAATGTTGCGGAACAACCCGTTTGCAATGTGTACCGGCTTTACACTGCTGGTGTTTGGTCTACATCCGATAAGCGTTCTTTCAACGTGCTGAAAGGCTTCACCGATTACTATTGTCACCTAAATCAATCCCCTTTTGAGATGGTGAGATATTGCCTACTCTCAACATCTACAGTAACTGCTAGTTGGCTCTTGGTTGCCGGATCCAATAATTTAATGGTTATCTCATCGAAATCCCAACTAGGTTCATCTAACTGCTCCATGAATTGCCACAGTCGGCGTGTTGCGTCGCACTCGAGAGACAGGGCGGGTAATCCGCGCTGTACCTTAGCTAGGAGCCTGTGGGCGAATTCCGGCCAGAATAATCGCGTAGGCCAAGCCATCTTGGCTCCCTAATGTGTGATCGGGGGAGGATCACCGGAGAGTGATGTATCCTTTTCCCCCTTATGCTTTGCTCGGTGGATAGCTGGCCCATAAGCCATTTGGTGAGGACTTAAACCTGATGCCGAACCTGAATATCTTAAGCAGATTGTGGACGGCACAGGTGAACCGCCACCAGGATCGAGCTTTAGCAACACCACGGAGTAGCAACTGGCGTAGACCCAACTGTTCTTTGACATATCCAAATACCGGTTCCACCGAGACCTGCCGGAGCTTGTAACGCTCACGACCATTCTTGGTTCTGAGTTTGCGCCGCATACGGTACATCGTCGTGGCGTTCTTAGGGATCGGCCCCCGTATTGCCTGTTGATCCCGCCACTCGTTGTGTTTAACCTTATCGGGAGGAATGAATGCTTCAATCCCTTTTTCGGATAGCAGTTCAAGATTCTTAGCGCTGTAATAGGCGGCATCAGCAGAAAGTTCTTTCGGGTAGCGACCGGTGTTGTGGTAGACCTGTTCGACCTGCTCCGGTAGATGCGTCGGGTCTGCAGCTTGGTTCGTCAAGTCGGCGGCGACGATGATCTGGGTCTCGGCGTCAACGGTGGCCTGCGCGTTGTAGGCCTGAATGAAAGCCTTATCCGAGTTACGCATAATCCGCGACTCAGGATCGGTGAAATTGCGCTGGTCTTTGTCCTTCGGCTTGGGATCTTTGTGCTTGCTTTTACGCTTCGGCTTGCCGTTCTTTTCGCTCTGCGCCTGGCGCTCGGCCTCTTCCTGTTCCTGTTTGGCCCGGGCTTCGGCTTCGAGTTCGGCTTTAGCTTTCTTAATTGCTTCCAGACGTTTTTCCCGGGTGGCCAACTCCGGCGGAAGTTCGTAGCCCCGTCGGTTGCCGTATTCTTGGTCTTCAGCGCGGTCGTTGGCTTCAACTTGTTTCAGGAGACGGTCGATCTCTTGGCGTAGGCGAAGTTCCTCTTTCTCCATCCGACCGTAGCTCATAGCCCGGTGTTTGGAAGCGTGGGCTTTGATCTTGGTACCGTCGAGTGCGACGTGGTTAAGTTTGACGAGGCCAGCCTTGGCGGCCAGGCCTACGGTCTGTACAAGCAGATCACCCAAGGCAGCGTTGTGACGACGGCGAAATTCGGACAGAGTCCAGTAGTCGGGTTGCTGGTTACCGGAAAGATACCGTAATCCGATATCCTCGAAGAGAGCCCGTTCCAACTTCCGGGACGAGCGAATGTCCTTGCTCATTCCGTAAATCCAGACCTTGACCATCATCACCGGATTGTAAGGAGGTTGTCCCCGGAGTTCACCGTACGAGTCATAAATGGCCGACAGGTCTAAGAGTTCCACCACCTCGTTAATGAAATGGGCCGGGTGATCTTCGGGCAACCAATCGTGGGGAGAAGGCGGGAACAGCAGTATTTGGTTTGGTTGATAATCTTTGAACTTCTTCATACCTTATCTATTCGACGTTGATGCCCTAAAATCATGCTTGAAGCGGCAACTTTTTTCGAGGTTTTTTAGGATTTCTCACACAAGCTCCTAGGAGCTCAAACAACGCGAAATCAACTTTCAGTTGAGCCTGAGGAGGTGTTCTCAGTCTTAACAACACATGGTCTGGTACTATGTCGAAGGTCTGTGCTAGATGCGCACCAATTATGGGTCGTACCATTTCAAACTGTCGACGATGACGTTCAATAACTGAATATAGAACCCTACGAGGCGATTGATCCATACGATGGCTTTGCCATATTCCTAGTACGTCTGAACCTCGGGCGTCTCCGAAAAAGAGATTGACCTGTCGGATGATCGTTCGAATAATATCCCGGTCACCTGTTTGCAGGAACCTAAAAAACTGACTCTCATCATCATCGGCAATCTTTAGCAGGTCATCACCCTGCTTATGATACAGGTAGAAAACACGCTTTCGAGAAGTGAACAACGTCAAGTTGTTAGGCTCAATCGATGTGTTTTCTGCAAGCTGGTCTGAAAGCCAATCTGACGGTTCGACTTGTCCGTGTATCAAACGATCATCCCAAATAGGATGGGTTACCTTGGAGGGATCAAAAGAAGATCGGAGAGCTTCAAAGAGTTCTCCTCTGCCGGAAAACATTAGTTGATGTAGTGCATAATCTGGATCCCCACTTGACTGCATAAGTTGCTCACAGGAACGGCCGCCGAACAACAGATACGAAACGAATGACTGCACCTCACGTAGAGTTGCGTGATATCCTCGGCGACTTAATCGATCCAGAATAAGCTGGATTCTGTCGACGACCTGCCTAGAGGACAACAGGGAGCGATTCCGTATGTAATCACAGTAAGCTACAGCGCCACAGCTGGGATTACACGTATGATAGTCCGTAGTAAGTTTCTGGACAATGGATTCAAAAATTCCAGGAGAAAGGCCATTTCTCAGGCTTAAATCAAAAACCAGGGTGTCATATTCCTCCGGGGTTTGAGCTCCGTACACAATCATACTCTCTAGCTGACGCTTGATCTCCACAAAGGGTCTAAACTCCGGATATTGATTAACTAGATTAAACAGTACCGCCTGATTAATGGCACCACAGAACTGTCTCTGGTTGTCACTAGCAGATTGCCACATTGTATAGAGCTCGTTGTCGTGGACTCTACTCGCATCTAGCTCTACTAATGGGTTTCCAGGAAGCCCACCTAATCGTTTCTCAAGCACCTTAATAATGTGTGTTTTGCCATCCCCCGGATTGCCCGTCAAGACAATACTCTTTCCTGCGGTTAAGGCTACAGCAATAGCTTGGTCAAGTGCGGTTTCAACGTGAATTTCGTCAAGCAAATCAGGGTTCATCTCATCAGCATAGGCACTGGTACCGAGGTAAAAGTCTCTAACAAAGTCGCGTCTCTCAGCTTCAAGGTCAGGAGACCCGGAGTGAACCTGCAAGTCCAACTCCTCCTTTCCTATGGGGACGAACTTCTCTGAGCCCTCGCTTATCAAATCCTTGCTGACAAGTAGTGATCCTTTGTCAAAGCTAGATATTCGTTCAAGTACTTCTGGATTCGATAACCGCATCTGGAGCCATCTTCTTCGCCAATAGTCTACAATTTGCTCAGTAATAACTTCAGGCAGGGTAGTGTCAAAACAGTATCTAGGTTGACTGGCCTCTCCGATCAAATACTCTCGACCGTTTTCAGCTAACCACACTCCGTAAACCAACCGCCGCATCATGTGCCTAGATAGTTCACTTGATACTGACCACTGTTCTTGTCCAAAGATAGAGCCGAGGGCTGTTCTTATTGTCCTAAGCTTGGGGCTCGCACCTTCCCCAAAAACGTGATTAACATGTAGACCATCTTCATTGTCTGCTGCCTCCTCCAAACACCGAAGGGTTAGGCTACTGATGTGTAATGTACCGTAGCCACTTGTTGCGCCAATCTTCTTCCATGAGACTTCTGGTGTTTCTGGGCGCAGCCACCCCTTTGGTAACTTAACCCGGTTATACTGGCTTGAACCTGCAAAATACAGTGATGTTGTTCCTAAATAAACCAGATCAGCGGGTCTAATTACGGGAACTCCTTTAATTTTTGAAGCAATGTCACTTGGTCTTTGACTATACCGCTCCTTGTAATCAGCAACAATCTGGGGTGACAACACCAGCAGAGCAACAAGTTTACCCCCCAGTACCTCATTATAAGGCGGTATGGCACCACAAACGTTGAGTTCTAGAATGCTTGTGCCTATGTGCCTACCTTTCTGCGCTAACAGGGCGGATCGTATAACCGTTTGTCCACGCTCGCTATCCATAAAACCTTGCCAACGTTCAGGGAAGATTGGCGAATCCACCAAGTGCTTCAAAGCCTGCCGCGCAGCAAGTAGGCGACCCAAATGTCCAGCCCGTTTTCTGCGGTATAGTGCATCTTCCGCATTCTTACTGATGTTGCCCATTTCACTCCGAACCAGCAAGCCGTCTTCTTCTTTTCCTGAATGCCAGTCGCGTAAAGCTTCAACACGTTCTTGAGCTGATCGTGCTACAATGTTTGCAAGCTTTTGCAGCACCATATCTGTTGGATCTTCGCACTCTGCTGGTGTGCAAAGACCTTCAATGTTGATGTCCTCTATAGCATCTCTGATGTACTTCAGCAGTCTAGAAAAGGCTGCCCTAACTAAATCCTGATCGCCAAGGGCCGTTACCTCTTCCTTAAAGTAGTCGAGCGTCCAACCAAGATACGTATCACGATCCGTGATCGCTAGGGGGGCATTCTCCAGGGAAGCTATGCCCATTACTGGATGGTAGGGACGAGCACCATCGCGGATGAGGTACCGCATTGTTCGCCCCGGTGTACTCTCAGATGGCGTTGCCCAGGAAAACCTAAAATAACGCCATATGTCATTTAGCTTGTGACCCGTATGTTCATCACGTTCATCCTCGGATACTAACTGTAAATACGGTTGTACAGTGTTGCGCAACAATTCAAGTTGAATCGTTGGATCAGCAATGTGGGAAATCTTAGTCAAATCGTTAAAAAGACCAGGCCCGTCGGCAATTAGCTGACTTACCGGCACTTTTGCATGTCCATTGGGAGAAGGGTTTTCCATACGATCAATGAAAACTCGTGCTTCATTGATTTTTATTCTGCGAGTTTCGCTCATAAAAGATCTAATGTTAGATTTAAGTTTACCAATTTCTCCACTGGAAAGAGATATACGCGTAACCGATGGAATTCCTATCTCCAATCCTGCTCTCCAACGACACACCCAACCTGAACGTAACAAATCTCGTAGCAGAAACCAAGCCGCACGGTATATACGGCGTTGCCTAAGATTAATTGGGCATTTCTGGCTAGCCCACGAGACTTCTTCAAGTACGATGGCATTAAGATAGTCCTGTGAGGGGCAATCATGGCACAGTGTTTGGGTCTTGGTCAAAAACCGAGCCTCAAAAACGCCGGAAAGTGCCGGACGAAAAGGGATATACCTGGTACTCATTTATATGTACAAACCTCCAACAATCCAACCTATTTGGCAGGTATTCGCTAAATAATTCCAAACATCCTGCTACCAAGACAATTCTCAGCAAGTGACTAACAGGTGTCAGACCCGGATGATATTCTTCAGGGTCTTAGAGAAAGCCTCTTTTGAACTACGTCCTGATTGCTTACTCTTAACCTGTTGCTTCAAATTGCTACCTGATTTCCTGATATCGCCTTTTTGTGTCCGGCGAAAAGGTGGTAATGACTCTCCTTAATCAAGGTAATGAACGTGGTAATAACGCAGAGATGCTATGAGTGGCGGAGTTCTTCGTCGTACAGCGTTCTGATCATACATCCGGGGAGATGGGGTGATGCTCTTATTCAAACGGGAAACAGAGGGTCTTGAGGTTGTACAGGCTTCCTTTCAGGGGCAGACAAAGAAAACCTGGGAGGACCTGTTCAGCGGCTTCTGACAGGCTTTATGCGATCACCTATTCTTCCAGCGTTGGGTTTGTAACGCAGGTCGCCGGACTGTTCCGCGAGGTCGAGATCGTGTTCGGGTATGAGAAGGTGCTGCGCGACTTTGAGAGCATCCTGGCCTACCAGCAGGCGGTTCTGGATGAACTGAAGGCACATTTCGGCGAGAAGCATCAGGCTCTTCTGGAACGGATTGATGACGGCACTCTGAAGCTGCACCTGTTGCGCGACCGGGTATCGCATAAGAAAGTGTTCTTCAATCTTCTTCATCCGGATAGGTGGCTACGAATCCTTCCACCAGGTAATCGTGATAGCCCCATCCAACTCCTTGTGCGCGATCAACTACAGCTCGAAGCTTGTTTCGGAAGGACTCCTTGATGTGGTCGTCTGCCTTGTCGAGCCCCTTAAGGAGCCGGTCGTACATAGATTGGAGGCTACGGTTATCAGCGTTTAGGGCACAAAAATCCAGAATCAGCTTCGCGAGCGTCCGTTGATCCGTTTGCTGCAGTACTGTTTTGAGCCGGTTGTCTCTCTCGAAATCCTTTTTCTTCGCCATTACATCATCCCCTTCAACAAACACACCCATTTAACCCTAGACTTTCTGCAGAGTATCTTGTAGAACCTTCGGAAAGTTGACTTTTTCTTTGCGTGGTGGTGCCAGCAGTGAAATGCCCTCTGCCTGAACCGGGGCGGATGATGTGGATGGCTGGTGTTTGCCAAATACATTCAGACCGGCTGTGTTGTTTTTGGGGGAATACCAACCAGGTAATTGAGCAAGTGTCGTAGAATATCTACTTCGGAAAAGGTGGCTTTATTCCGAAGCCTTTTCCGGGGCCGGGAGGATGTCTACCCGGTTCGCTGGGAGAGTAAGAACGGGCGTTCGGGCTATGTGCCCGCCTGTACGAACGAATGGAATCAGCCACTCTGCCGGAAGCCCAAGGTTAAGTGCGGTTCCTGTGAACATCGGAGACTGCTTCCGATGACCGACCAGACTGCATACGATCACCTTGCCGGTTTGCACACCAACGGGGTCTTTCCTCTCCTTCCCGACGAGACTTGCTGGTTCCTGGCCGCCGACTTTGACAAGAAGGCCTGGCGTAACGATGTGGCCGCATTCCTGGAGACTTGCCGCGAAATGAACGTCTCGGCTGCACTGGAACGTTCCCGCTCCGGGAACGGAGGTCACGTCTGGGTCTTTTTCGACGCCCCAGTCCCAGCTTCCCTCGCTCGAAAACTGGGCTGTGCCATTCTGACGCGTACGCTGGACCGCCGACACCAGATCGGCCTGGAATCCTACGACCGTTTTTTTCCCAATCAGGACACCCGCCCCCGGGGTGGGTTTGGGAATCTAATCGCGCTACCCCTTCAGCGTGAACCGCGCACCCGTGGGAACAGCGTTTTTCTCAATGAGGCCATGGATCCGTTTGAGGATCAGTGGCTTTTTCTTTCTAGACTCCGGAGAATGGCACCGGTTGAAGTGGAGTCTATTGTCCGGCAGGCCGAGCGAAACGGGGACGTGATTAGGGTCCGGGTCAGCCTTTCGCAGGAGGAAGAGGACCCGTGGACGCTCACCCCGTCTGGAAGAAAAACGGAAAAGCCGGTACCGGGTCTCTTTCCTCAGCAGGTGCGGCTGGTGCGGGGTAACCAAGTATATATCGAAAAGGAAGGTATTCCTTCGGCGATGATAAGTAGCCTGACCCGGATCGCCGCTTTTCAAAATCCTGAGTTTTACAGGGCCCAAGCTATGCGCCTGTCGACCTTCGGTAAGCCCCGGGTCATTGGATGTGCGGAGGATTTCCCCCGACATCTGGGACTGCCTCGGGGTTGTCTGGATGAAGCGGTGGCCTTGCTGGAGGCCCACAATGTTGCAGTTGAGGTGGTCGACGAGCGTTTCCCCGGCCAGCCGATTGACGTATCCTTCCGGGGCCAGCTCAGCCGGGACCAGAAGGTGGCCGCCGAAGCCTTAACCGCACACGACGAAGGGGTTCTGTCCGCAACCACTGCGTTCGGTAAAACGGTGGTGGCTGCCTGGCTGATTGCCGCCCGCCGGGTAAACACTCTGGTTCTGGTCCATCGCCGGCAACTGATGGACCAGTGGCGGGAACGGTTAGCCTTATTTTTGACGACATGCTGAAGGCCTTGGATGCGGGACGATCACCCATCTTGCTTACGGAGCGCACAAGTTACTTGGAGTACTTTGCTAACCGTCTGAGAGGCTTTGCTCGAAATGTGATCGTACTACGAGGCGGCATGGGAGCGCGTCAGCGTAGGGATCTGGCCGAGCGGCTTTCCGTGATTCCAGATGGGGAAGAGCGGGTGCTCATTGCTACCGGAAGGTATGTCGGCGAGGGTTTCGATGACCCCCGTCTTGATACCCTGTTCTTGGTGATGCCGATCTCCTGGCGGGGTACCCTGCAGCAGTATGCGGGACGCTTACACCGCGTGAACAGCAACAAGCGGGTGGTACAGATCTACGACTATGTCGATGACCAGGTGCCGGTACTGTTGCGAATGTATGAGAAACGGCTGAAGGGCTACGAATTGATGGGCTACCGAGCTTCGAACAGCAGTACGATTTTGGAATAAATCGTAAAGTGCGCAAAACAGCTTTACATCTTTGGGAAAGGGCATGTATCATGCCACCTATTATGTGATATAATATCACTAAACATGTGATATGAGGTATAAATCAATGAGAAGCACGCTCTTTCCACTCGGACATCCGGTACCGGAAGAGGATCTAGTCGGGAGACTGTCCTTTGTAGATGCCCTTGTATCCAGGCTAGAGGAAGGAAGCAGCACGATGTTGGCAGGTCCCCGGAGAATAGGCAAGACATCTCTTGCCAAAGAAGCGCTGCGCCGGCTTAAGGAAAAAGGCCATTACACTGTCTGGATTGACTGTTTTGCAATAAGGGACAAAGAACACTTAACAGAAAAGATTATGGAGGCCTGTTTAGCGAACCGTACCGGCATGCCTAAAACACTGGCCGCTGTTCGAGAGAGAATTCGGCAGCTAGGACCTATTCCAGTAAGCCTAAAACTACAGGACTTCGAAATGGATATAAGCCTTTTTGCGAATCGCAAAGCTACTCCGGACGAACTACTTGACCAAGCCCTGGAATTTCCGCAAAAGCTGGCTGAAAGGGACAACAGACGGATCATTATTGCATTTGACGAGTTTCAGGACGTGCCAATCGTTGCGGAAAACACCATTTTCAAAAGAATGAGAGCGGCTTTTCAAGAACAGTCCCGAGCTACCTTTTTGTTCTTGGGATCCAAGGAAAGTATGATGCAGACCTTGTTTAGTTCAAGCCGAGAGGCCTTTTATCGTTTTGCCGTCCCTTTGCCGGTACCGTCCGTCCCGTCAGACTCGTGGATTCAATACATTCAACAGAAATTTGCCAGCCGCAAGGTACACGTCGATACCAGTATTGCAAGGGAACTGGTGGAACTCACAGGCGGCCACCCGTACGATACGATGCTCCTGTGCAACGAAGCCTATCAGCTTGTGGCTGTAGATCGGCGGGATGTCGTCACGTTGCCTGTTCTTCAACAAGCCTATGATCAAGCGCAGACTATTCTAGAACCAGCGTTCACCGAGATCTTGGGCGGACTTGGTCGTTCGGCTCTAATGCGGGATGTCCTTTGTAAACTGGCTACCGACCAGCAGCCGTACAAGAGCAAGCAGCACTCAAATGCAGTCGCTCGGTCCATCAGCAAGCTGGAGGAGAAAGGCATTATCGAGAAAGTAACCAGGGGCCAGTATCGTTTTACAGAATCGATGTTCAAGGATTTCATCATTCGGTTGTTTGCGTGCTAACCGTGGCAAACAAATTATATGGTTTGGTTTTCTGATCGACTCAACCACCCCGTGATTAGTGACAGTAATGACAGTAATAAGAGAACAACTTTCCTGAGAGAATCAAGTTGTATGCTGAAAAATATGGTTGTATTCCATGCAATAAGATCCATGAACGTAACAAAAGAAGAGGTCAAAGCAACAGGGCTGCCTTGGAAGTTGAATTAGTTATCCGTTGGGCTATGGTGCAACTTGAACCCACAAGAAGATTAGTAGTTTCAGAGGAAAAGGTTATTGATTTGTACCACCTCGTCTGGGAAGATGACCGATGGAAGATTGAAGCAATTAGGCAGCTATCCCCTGGAGCTCAAGGTCAAATCGTTTTTTCACAGGATCTTTCGCCCGACAAGTCGGTATTGCCAGATGCGCTGATCCAAACGCTTGAATTATGGTGACTATAGTTAGATAGCGAATAAAGATTCTACAAGCCCCTGATATTCAGGGGCTTGGTATTTAAACACAGCTCATAAATAATAGGTTGTTGCGCCTAGTCAAAATGTCTTCCCCAACTCTTGCATATAGTATAAAATTCCAACAGGCCTGATAGGAACGACCAAGAAAAAGATAGATTTTATGTATCTTTCGAAAAGGATGATTAGTAATGATATTGCAGGAAGTATCAGAACTGGGGAAACACTATATGAAGAGGCTACACTGCTTGACGGTTATTATGATCATCATCGTATCGGCTTCACTTACGAACTATTTTCTGTATGGTGTTTGGAGCCCTCTGGAACCGCCCAGGCGGGTGATATGCTATGGTCGTATATACTACCCTTCTACACTGCCCGCTGAGGAATTTGTTGGACAAAAGCACTTAGGCAGTTGGGTACATTTGTTAACTGGAAAGAAAATCTATCTGTTTGAGCCTAGAGAGAAATATGTGCCCACCGTAATTTATGTATACTATGGAAATGGCACTTATAAAGCCTATTCGCTGTCAGGGGGACCCTAGGAGCCTGTGAGAGAAATCCAGCTGGAACTCAGGCTTGAAAAGCCATTTAGGCTCCCGAGTGTTCATTAGTAGATTGATCTCACGGTGTCCCCCTGATCTATGCTCTCGATGGTGGGAAACTCACCCATAGTTGACCCCCAGGTGCCTGTTTAAACCCGAGACCGAATCGGAATATCTTGAGCAGATTATGGACAGCGCAGGTAAACCGCCACCAGGACCGGGCTTTAGTGCCATCTGTGAGTTGGTGCGGCTGCGAAATGACCCCTACGTCACAGTGATTCACTATCGTTGGGACGGGAAAATTAGGCATCTGGTAAGCAGGGAAGGGGGCGAACGTCAATTCCAAGTGGAAGACGCTCTCACCGGGACAACGTAGCCATGCGATGCCAATCCGGCCAGGATACCGAGCATCAAGTCCAGCTGAAGGGTGCCGTACACTACTTCCGTGATAACCGGGGGTTCCACCGGCTCTTTAATCTGATGATTAAGAAATACAAGGGGTTGGGGAGGGTCGGCGGGAGTGTCACCCTCAAGAATCCCACGGATCAAGAGCGTGAGGCACTCTCCCTATTCCTGGGGCGGGACTTAACGGGGCGGATGTCCGTCACCGTATCCCTGGAGACCTTCACCGAAGCCTTAAACCAGACTAAGTATTCGGGGATAGGGTTTAACGAACTGCTGGATGAGTATGTGGGACGTGATGTCCTGACACGGGTGGAAGAACAAGAAGTCTACCGGAGCCGTAAAGCCTTGTTTTTCCGGGAACTGGCTACGAAGCACGACAGTGAGTACGGACGTCTGTGGCTCGAACACATCCAGAGTTCAGGCCCCGGCACCAGAGGAATTCACCTGGCCTTTGACACTGTGGATGATTACGACGGCTGCGTTTTCGAGGTTACGCTGTCTGAATCCCGGTTGAAAGGATTAGATACAGTCAACCATCCACTACTAGTATCTGTACGGGATAGAATCCGCTCCGTACGGAAGGCAGGTTATCAGGAAGGTCTTGTCGGGAGCTTGGTGGATGACATTAAGAGATGCTTCACCTATTCTTGCCCGTCCAACTGATTCGGGGCTACCTGGCTCTTGACGGGAGGCCAGGAAGTGTGTCAGGAACTCTCCCGGTGTACAGACAACGAAATCCAACTGCTCCCGCAGTTCAGCGTGTAAGTAAGCTTAAGCGGCATTTTGAGACTTACACTAACACCTAGATCTTCGAAATCGATCACTAAGCTGGTACTCCTTTATGTAATACGCTTTCGACTGAGCTTGTTCCGGCGTCCCTATTTGATTGCACTTACGTTACCCCCGTTTGATCTTGGCTTTACACCAAGGCCAATTCGAGATTATGCTTCCGTTTTTCCCAGTCAGGCATCACTTTTTCCAGTAGGCAATAGAATCTTGGGCCGTGGTCGGGGCATTGTAGATGGCACAACTCATGGGTTATGACGTAGTCAATACACTCCCGGGGAGCGCGAATTAGATCGGTGTTGAGTGTGAGAGTGCCTCTCGTGGACAGGCTGCCCCATCGTGTTTTCATACGTCTTATTTTTAGGCGGGGTCTCGGCAAGGCGAGCTTCTCGAAAGCAGGCCAGCACCGTTCAAAGCTCTCCTTGAACCGTTTTGTAGCTTTCTCTGCATACCACGCTTCCAACAACCTCTTGACCTTGTCAGAAGAATTGGTCTCTTTGACCTTGACCTGAAAGTAACCACGGATGAGCTTCACTTCTCCGCGCTCACCGATACTGATTTTCAGTCGATACTGTCTGCCCAGATAGAGATGCGTTTCGCCTCCGACATACCGTCGGACAGGCGTTCTCGGGTGGAATTGCCGGAAGTAGTCCAGATGTTTTTTGATCCATCCGGCACGTTTGTGCACCCGCGCTTCAATCTCTTCAGACTTCGTCCCAACAGGTGCTTTGATCACCACCGTGCCATCAGGGTGGACGGCGATTTGCATAGTCTTTCTAGGTGCATAGAGCACCTGATAGTAAATGGTCTCGCTTCCGTAGGTCACTGTGCCGCAGGTGGCTGTGTCGTCGAATCGGGTCATATGGCGCTCCGATGCCTGGCCACCTGCATCGCCCTTTCGATGATCTCATCCATCTGATCGAGACTCATTTCTAAGCCTCTGTTGCCCTTGATCTCGTCGAAGAGGTAGTCGTCAATCTCGTTGATCACCTGCTTCTGGGCATCATCATCGTCCCAGAACTGTACCTTCCAATGACGCTTCAGGATATCCTGAATGGCCAAGGCGGTATCGGCGGACAATTCGTCGCATTGGTCTTTCTCCAATTGATGCTGTTCAAAGAAGGGCTTAAGGATGCCGAAATAGGCCATGGCGTCTTCGTTACCTGAGAGCTTCTCGGGTATGTCGTCACGCTGTCGGGTGACGAGCTTGTTACGGATCACTGTGACCTTGTTCAGGTAGTCCAGGTCGGACAGGCGCTTGGCCCGGAAGTCTTCAATGGCCTGCTGAATCAGTTTGGAGAATTTCTCGTAGAACGCCGGATCTTCGGCCATCTTTTCGGTGATGACGCGCTTTGTGGCGTGAGCAATGGCATCGGCCTTTGCGGCTGTGGTTTTCCCGGCGTATACGCCCTGGTCTTCCTTCACCTGGTCAAACATCTGGTCATCAAAGATGTTTACCGGCTCATTCAACTGAATGACCTCATTGGCCTGGATGTGGGTGTCCAGCAACTTCTTGATCTTCGGCTCATAATCCCGGTAGTCGATGGCCTCGGCGTAGCGGAGCTTAACGGCTGCTTTTAGATTCTGAAAGCGTTTCAGGTCAGCCTTGTAGCGTCGCAGCTTGGCCTCCTCGATCTGCATGATAAAGGATTCGGAGGAGAGGGCAATCCCCAAAGTTTTCGCATAGTCGGCCAGTCGCCGATAGAAGACCTCGCGCAGGGCGGGATCGGCGAGCAGACGCTCATACGCCTCTTCGTCGTAACTGTTTTTAACTTCCTTGAAGAGATCCCAGAGGTCGGAGTAACGCTGGGGCAGCTTCTCCACCTCGGCGTTGACCGAGGTCAGCGTGCCTGCCAGATCATCCTCATCGAACCCCTCGAAGGCGCTGTACATGGTCAGGGCCCTGTCTAGTTCCCCCAGCGAACCTACATAATCAACGACGAAGCCAAATTCTTTGTTTTCGCACAATCGGTTTATCCGGGCGATGGCCTGCAGCAGGGTGTGTTCCCTCAGCTCTTTGCATAGATAGATGACTGTGTTGCGTGGCGCATCGAATCCGGTCAGCAGCTTGCTTACCACGATCAGGATTTCCGGTTCCGCCCCGTACTTGAAGTTATTGATGATCTGCTTGGTGTACTCATCCTCACTGCCATGGCGTTTCATCATTCTCTGCCAGAACTTGACCACCTCGTCGGTCGGTTCCTCATCGGTCTCCTCATAGCCCTCGCGGGTATCGGGTGGGGAGATGACCACTTCAGACGTCACAAAGCCGATGTCAGAGAGATGTGTGTGATACTTCAGAGCCGTTGCCTTGCTCGGGGCAACCAACTGGGCTTTGAATCCGGTTCCCTGCCAATTGGCCCGGAAATGCTCACTGATATCGAAAGCACGCATGTAGACAACCTGATCCGCCTTGTTGAGCATCTCGGCCCGGGCATATTTCTTCTTCAAGTCGGCCTGTTGCTCTTTGCTCAACCCCTGGGTGTGACGCTCGAACCAAAGGTCTATGGCCGCCTTGTTCTGCTCCATCTCCACATGGCGGCCTTCGTAGAGCAGGGGAACGATCGCCCCATCATCCACCGCCTGGTTGATGGAGTAGTGCGGTTCGATCAGGCCACCGAACTTGAGAAAGCTGTTCTTCTCCTTCTTAAGCAGGGGGGTGCCGGTGAATCCTAGGTAGCAGGCATTGGGAAACATCAGCCGCATCCGCGCCGAAAATGCGCCGAAATTGGTGCGGTGGCTTTCGTCGATCAGCATGAAGATGTCGGGGGACTCGTCCTGATACTTCTTCAAATTGAGTGCCTTGTCGAACTTATGAATCAGTGTCGTGACGATCCCGGCCTTGTGTTCCGCAACCAGTTCCAGCAAGTGCCGTCCCGAAGTGGCCCGGTTCGGGTTCAGGCCGCAGGCGGCAAAGGTGTTGCCAAGCTGTTTGTCTAGGTCGTCGCGGTCGGTTACCAGCACCATACGCGGATTCGGCACCCCTGGATCCAACGCCAGGTTTCTGGCCAACATCACCATGGTCAGAGACTTGCCTGATCCCTGGGTATGCCAGATGACGCCGCCCTTGCGTCGTCCCTCGCCGTCGAACTGCTTAATTCGCTCCAATGTGGACTTGGTTACGAAGTACTGCTGATAACGGGCGATCTTTTTGATACCGCCATCGAACACGGTGAACCGATAGGCTAGATCCAGTAACCGCTCGGGGCGGCACAGGCTGTATAGCGCTTTGTCCTGCTCGGTAATCAGGCGCTCGCCTCCAGCCTCCTGTGCTTCGAAAAAGGCACGGGCCACCGCGAATTCGCCGCTGAAGAGTTGATCCCGCTGTTCGGCGGAAAGGGCGGTGTTGACCAGGCGGACAACGTCAGCCTCTTTGTCCAGCAGCTCTTTCCACCGACTCCAGAACTTAGCCTGCGTCCCGGCGGTCCCATACCGGGCGTTATTCTTGTTAATCCCCATAACCAGTTGGGCATAGACGAACAGCTTGGGGATGTAATCATCGCTTTGGTTACGGATGGACTGGGAGATGGACTGCTCTACTCCCACTTTGGGTGATTTGCACTCGATCACCGCCAGCGGAATGCCATTCACAAACAGTACGATGTCCGGCCGGACCGTTTCTGTGCTGCGGGAACGCTCCACGCTGAATTCCGCCGCGACGTGGAACACGTTCCGCTCTGGGTTGCGCCAGTCGATATAATGAAGGTTAAAGCTCTTCGAGTCGCCTTCAATGGTCTGTTCCAGGGCGGTACCCAGGGTAATCAGGTCGTAAACCGCCTCATTGGTCTTCAGCAGACCGTCGTATTTGACGTTCTTCAGCTTCTGAATGGCGGTCTGGATATTCTCCTCGCTGAACAGGAACTCACGGCCCTTGTAGTTGATACGGTTGAGCCGTTTAAGCTGTTCACGTAGAATCCCTTCCAGCAACACATTGCCGGCTTTCCTCTGCCGCTCGGCATGCGCCTCTGACGGCTCAAGATACCGGTAGCCGAGGTTTATCAGCAACTGCAGAGCTGGAATCTGAGATAAGTATTTTTCATTGAACCTGAAGCCGTCAGAGGCAAAGGTTGAAGGGTAAGGGGTGAAATGTGAAATGGGATGAACTGTCATTATTTCGTCTCCCTCTTCTTCGGGAGTTCCGTCCCTCTGATCAGCCTTTTCTCATCCGACTTCACCCTGCGCTCCAGTTTCCTGAGGTCTACTTCCGCTGGCAGTTCCTCGGGCTTGATTCCTCGCTCCACCAGCAGGTTGCGCACGCTCTGATTGTTCTGAACATGCTCGACGGTGATGGAAGGTTCACCAAACAAATCATTGTGTTTCACATTATGGTTGGTGATTTCTGTGGCCAGATTCTTTGCGGTAATGGTGATGGTCGGGAGGAAGTCGGCCAGTGGGCGCTTTTCCGGAATACCGAGCCGGTTTTTCATGCTCTGAGTGGTGTTCCCACCAAAAAGAGTGGCATCGCCTTTGGAGCGTATTCGGCCAAATCCCTGATCGTCCACTCCCCGCTCATAGATATTCTTGGAAAGCTCAGTTTCGGATTCGCGCAGTTTCTGTCGGGCTTGCAGGCGTTCTTGCAGCCGTATGCGCTCCTCGATGATTTCCTGCCTGCGGGTCTGGATGGCGAAATAGCTCTGGGCAAAGGCAATCGCATCCTTGCGGGGATCACCGTTTTGGGCAATGAGGTAACAGGCGTAGCGGGTCAGCATAATATCATCTATAGGCCGTTCTGCGCCTGAGCCGATCTTGACCATTTTACTGACGTCGGCAAAATGGTTGTTCACTTCGCTACCAGCATTGTGGCAGGAGATCCTGGCTTTTTCAATCACTTCCACGAAATTCTGCCATTTGATATATCCGAGTAGCAACTGTAAATCGCGGGCATACCAGAACTCCACCTCGGAATTCGGTATCACCTGGACGATGCCGTCAAACTCCCGGTGCAACTGAACCATCAATTCCTTTTTCATCGGCCACCCTCCCATTGCTCCGACCATTCCGAGGTATTGCTCGATATGGTTCCTGTCTTGTTACCCTTCA
>JAHRFU010000040.1 GCA_019084485.1 Desulforudis sp.
CCACTGCGCATTTTTTGATTGGGCACAGTCCAATTGAGACATCCCTAGATTCGTATCAAAATACAAGCTTTTCAGAGTTCGAAAGCCCCGAAGGCGTATTGTCATTACAAGTCTCCCTATCGTTTGTTCCGGCAATACCCTCAGCGCGCACTGCACCTTCCAGGTGTTGGTATTCTCGAGGCAGGATAAGGGGAAACCTGAACAGGGTGGTGATTTTTCATTGAACATTAAGGTCATCCGCCCGATGGAGCCTGTGCCGGCCGAAAAGCCTACAGACGATCCGGCCTGGATTCATCAGGTGAAGTGGGATGGAATCCGGTTGCTGTCGTACATTGAGGGTGGAAGGACTCGCCTTTACACGCGGGGCGGGCAGGAACGCACAGGGGCCTACCCGGAACTGGTCGAAGCGAAAGTGGCGAAGGCCGGGGCCGTGGTCTTGGACGGAGAAGTGGTGGCCCTGGATTCTAGGGGGGTGCCGAGCTTCCAAAGGGTAATGAGGCGGCATATGCGGTCGCAGCGAGGATTGGGTGCCGCTATAGACATTTCGGTTCATTACGTTGTCTTCGATCTGCTTCACTTGAACGGGCGGTGGCTCTTCGAAGTCCCCCTCCTGGACCGGCAGGCGTTGTTACAGGACAGTGTTAACTGGGATACCGGTGTTCGACCCTGCGATAATCACACCTCCGGTATGGAGCTGTTTCAGGCCACAAAGCAACTTGGTCTGGAGGGTATTGTATCCAAAGAGCGTAACGGCTGTTATCACCCGCACCGGAAACACCCCACCTGGCGGAAGATTAAGCACTTTCGGGAGCTTGACGTCGTCGTTGTGGGCGTTTTGCTGAAATTGGGTCGGGCCAACGCCCTCCTGACCGCCGCTTACCTGGATAGTGAATTGGCTTATACCGGACGGGTGGCTACCGGGCTCTCGATGGATGAGCTGTCTCTCTTCACCGAACTGGCCTTGTATTCACAGGGCTCCAGCCCCCCCCTGCTGAATCGAGGACAATTGCCGGAACGGGAGGTACGCTGGCTGAAGATCCGTCCTGCCGTGCGGATCCGGTTTATGGGCTGGACAGAGCAGGGCTTGTTCAGGGCACCGGTGGTGGTTGGTTTTGCGACTCGGCCGGAAGAGGAGTGCGTGATCGAATAACGTTCACTGCGGGCAACCTAACGGGCATATCCTGTAGCGGGAGTCTTCTGTCGTGCAAGATTTGTTCTTGTCGGAAGAACTTAGGCCGGGGAAGGACACATGCGATGTGAACTATTGGAAACTGGGCCCGTTGCTGTTGAGACTACCTAAATACGGTAAGTTGCTGTTGAGTCTGTCTCAGGAACCGACTCTTAGTTTGGCTCAGCGCCTCACCCTGGCCGGAACGGTCATTTATGCCTTCTCCCCGATAGATTTGATTCCAGGTGTGATACCCATTTTAGGACAGGTTGACGATCTAGTGGTGTTGTTGGTTGCCATTAGGAGTACAGTGTACAGTTGTCCTGACCGGATCGGCCGCAGACATCTAAAAAGGGCCGGTTTGGAACTGGAAGAGATTGAAAGTGACTACCGGTTGCTGGTAGAAACTGCTGGGGTGATGGTTGCGGGAGTGACCAGGATCGCCAGAGCAACCGGGGTCATCAGTTATCGCGAGGTGCGCCGCGCGGGCCGGTCAATCGGTCAGGGCGGCATGCTGGGATTGGGAATGATGCGGCAGGCTTTGGCCGGATCGAAGAATAATTAAAACGGGTACGGTAACTGTCGGTATAGGGGAGTAGAACTATCAGGGATAGAGCTAGATCAACCTAACCGTACTTACCGCACCCGATGAGTCTATTATGGCCGGGGTTTTTAAGTTTCATTCCTAACTTAAGCGTTTTCCAAAACATTTGTTCGCGGTGACAACCTTTTCTACTGTTGGTTACGCTCCAGGTTTAGCTCATCAAGGGCCTCCTCTCCCGCACGCATCAGTTTCTGCACCATGTTTTTGCCGATGGCACCTGCTTCCCGCAGTACGGTTTCCGGATCACCTTCTTCAATCCGCTCCACAGCTTCCAGGCGTTCTGATTCACCGATTTCAAGCTTTTCTCCCTTGTTCTTTTTCATCGAAATAGCACCTCACGGTTATGATCAGCCCAACAGGTAAAGATTATGCTCGAACAGGATCAAAGCTTGCGCCCAGAGAGGTGTTTAATGATGTGTCCGGTGGTCGATGTTGATGGATTTGAAGTGAAACTGACGAATCTGGATAAGGCTCTGTGGCCCGAGGGGCTTACCAAAGCAGACCTGGTAGCTTATTATCACGAGGTGGCACCGTACGCACTTCCTTATCTAAACGGGCGGCCGGCGGTGATGGGCCGTTACCCCGACGGTATCGGCGGAGAATCATTCTACCAAAAAGAATGCCCAGGATATGCCCCGGAGTGGATCAGAACGTTCCCGGTTGAACACGATGAAGGGCGCCGAGTGGTACGCTACATCGTGCATCAGAACCGGGCTACGCTGGTTTGGTTGGCAAATCAGGCCGCGATCGAACTCCACGCATGGCTTTCCACGGTGGATCACCTTCAGTACCCGGATATTGGTGTAATTGACCTTGACCCGGCCGAAGGATCCAGCTTCGACCAGGTGCTCACCGTGGCTCTTTTAGCCCGGGAAGTCCTGGCCGAGTTTGGAATCACTGGATTTCCGAAGACTTCCGGGGCTACCGGACTCCACATCTACATCCCTTTAGAGCCCGTCCATACGTTCTCGGAAGTGACTGCGGCGCTTAAAAACCTGGCGCAGATGATAACCGCGGTCTGCCCTTTTGCGACTATCGAGCGGGTGGTGGCCAAACGAACCGGCAAGGTATATATCGACTATCTGCAGAACACCTTCGGAAAGACAATGGCTGCGCCTTACAGTGTACGCCCGCGTCCCGGCGCTCCGGTGTCGATGCCCATTACGTGGCCGGATGTGGAAAGAGGTAATCTGGTGTCGGATCAGTTTAATCTGCAGACGGTCCTGCCGCTGCTTCGTGAAGGGGGAGACGCCTTCCGAGGATTCTTCGAGCGCCGCTACCGGCTGGACGGACTGATGGAAACAGGCTTCTTGCCAGAAAATCTTCCTCATTGGCAGGAAATGTCTCATTCCACCCCGAAGAATGGGTCGATCATCCAAGAACCATAGTCCCGATTAATATTGGTTCGAACCGGGGAGGTTTGCGCATGGAACGCTTGTACTGGCTAGCCTGGAACGGAGTGCTGCCGGCCGGAGGGCAGCAGATCATCGACTTGGTCGCACATTTTGGATCGGCGGCCGCAGCTTGGGCGTCCGGTGAGCGGGCGCTGTCCTTTATCTATGAGCATACTCATCCGCGGGGACAAGCCCGGCGTCCAATGCCGGAACTGATTGCCCGCGTGAAGGCTTCGGATCCGGTGCGTGAAGAAGCCCTGTTGAAGTCAGCCGGTGCGCGTTACCTGACCTGGGTGGACGAAGAATACCCGGAAGCTTTACGGCATATTTTCAATCCTCCCGCCGTACTCTACTATCTAGGTGAAGTAAAGCCTGAGGATGAGTTGGCGCTGGCTTTGGTCGGTTCCCGCCGGGCTACTTACTACGGACGCGACACAGCCGAAAAGCTGAGCCGCGACTTAGCGGGTGCCGGGGTAACGGTAGTTAGCGGGATGGCTCGCGGCATTGACACGGCGGCCCACAAAGGTGCACTTGCAGCCGGGGGCAGAACCATTGCCGTGCTTGGTTCAGGTTTGGATGTGGTCTATCCGCAAGAGAATGATAAGCTAATGCATCAGATTTCCGATTCCGGAGCGGTGGTTACGGAGTTTTCTCTGGGTGCCGCGCCTGAGGCTTGGCACTTTCCGGTGCGGAACCGGATTATCACCGGCATTTCGCGGGGATTGGTGGTTGTGGAGGCGGCTGAGCGCAGCGGAGCACTGATTACCGCCGAACTGGCCATGGAACAAGGGAGAGACGTGATGGCCGTACCGGGCAATGTAAACAGTCCGTTCAGCCGCGGCCCCAATCGGCTGATCAAACAAGGTGCCCGGCTGGTGGAAAACGTAGATGATATCCTGGATGAAATCGGGCTTACCCGCCTGTTTGACACTCAGGGCGGTGAGAAAAAATCTGGTCCAAAACTTGACCAGGACGAGGGACGTGTGCTACAACTCATTGCAGCGGAGCCGCTGGCGGTCGACCTGATTATCAGGGATTCGGGCTTGCCCACAGAACGGGTGGCTTCCATTCTCACCTTTCTGGAAGTGAAAGGACTGGCCCGGCGTTTACCAGCCGGCCTCTATTTTAAATGCTAGATCCGAGGTGTACGTAATTGTCGAAAACACTGGTGATTGTTGAATCTCCGGCGAAGGCCCGCACTCTGACCAAGCTTCTGGGTCGAAAGTATGAGGTACTTGCTTCGATGGGGCACGTGCGGGATCTGCCCAAGAGTCAGTTTGGAGTGGATGTGGATGAGGGTTTTGTGCCCAAGTACATCACCATCCGCGGCAAGGGAAACGCAATCCAGGAGCTCCGGGCGGCCTCTAAAAAAGCAGACCGCGTACTACTGGCCTCTGACCCCGACCGTGAAGGGGAGGCCATAGCCTGGCACCTGGAACATTTGTTGAAACTGGACCAGGGTAAGGCTAACCGGATTGAATTTAACGAAATCACTAAGCCGGCCGTGGTCAGTGCTGTAAAGAATCCGCGGAAAGTTGACGTGGATCGGGTTAACGCCCAACAGGCCCGGCGGATACTAGACCGCCTGGTGGGCTACAATTTGAGCCCGCTACTTTGGCGCAAGGTACGGCGGGGCCTCTCCGCAGGACGTGTCCAGTCAGTGGCTGTACACATGATTTGCGATAGGGAGAAAGAGGTCGAGGCTTTTGTACCGGAAGAGTACTGGACCCTGATGGCAACACTGTCAAATGAGAAGAAGGAAAAATTCCAGGCTAAGCTGGCTAAGAAAGGCAAAGACAAACTGACCGTACGCAGCGAGGCGGAGATGAATGAGATCACGGCCTCCCTGCAGGGTGTCCAGTACGTGGTGGCAGACATCTTACGACGGGAAAAGGTGTGTAATCCGTTGGCCCCCTTTACGACTAGCACGTTGCAGCAGGAAGCTTCACGCAAGCTAAACTATACTACCAAGCGGACGATGATGATTGCCCAGCAGTTGTATGAGGGTATTGACCTGGGCAAGGAAGGTCCCACCGGACTGCTCACTTATATCCGAACCGACTCGACGCGGGTCAGTTCATCGGCTCAGGACGAAGCCGCTCAGTATGTGAACGAGACTTTTGGGGCGGAGATGCTCCCGAAGCAGAAACGCGTTTACGCCTCACGCGGACGGGTGCAGGATGCACACGAGGCCATTCGCCCCACTTCGGTTCTGCGTACGCCGTCCTCGGTGCGCCGCTATCTGAGCGACGAACAGTACAAGTTGTACGAACTGGTTTGGTCCAGGTTTGTGGCCAGCCAAATGGCTTCGGCCCTATTTGACCAGATCCGGGTGGATATTCAGGCCGGAGCGTATTTGTTCAGGGCAACAGGATCCACCCTGCGTTTTCCGGGCTTCTTGAAGGTCTATATTGATGATCGGGAAGAAGACAAGGATGATTCTCCGAACGGTCTCCCGGCAATGGAAATCGGAGATATTTTGAAACTGGCCCGGTCACTGCCGAAACAACACTTCACACAGCCGCCACCACGCTACACAGAAGCGGCTCTAGTGCGCTCCCTGGAAGAACTGGGCATCGGACGCCCGAGCACCTACGCCCCTGTGGTAGAGACCGTCCAGCGTCGGGGATACGTGGTGCGGCGCGGTAAAAACCTCCATCCTACAGAGTTGGGTACAGTGGTAGACGAGCTGTTGAATGAGCACTTTCCCGATGTCATCAATGTGGAGTTTACCGCAGAGATGGAGGAGAAGCTGGACCAGGTTGAGGAAGGCGGGGTGGACTGGGTAAGAGTGCTCGAGGATTTTTACCAGCCTTTCCGCCAAGAGGTGGCCCGCGCTGAAGAGGTGATCGGACGTCTGAAACTGGAGGATGAGGTCACCGACGAGATCTGCGTACAGTGCGGCCGGAATATGGTGATTAAAATGGGCCGGTACGGGAAGTTTCTGGCGTGTCCGGGATTCCCGGAGTGCCGCAACGCCCGTCCGATTACACAGGAAACCGGCCACCGCTGCCCCAAGTGTGACGGCAACGTAGTGGTGCGGAAGACTCGGAAGGGGAAAGACTTCTTTGGCTGTGACGCTTACCCCAAATGTGACTTTGTGTCGTGGGATCCCCCGATTGACGAGAAGTGTCCCACCTGCGGAACCTTCCTGGTAGAGAAGGCGGCCAAGAAGAGCAAGACTGTGTACTGCCCGCACCCGAACTGTGATTACAAGGAAAAGAAAGCGATCGGTGAGTAGGATGCTGACCGAGGTCATCGTCGTCGGAGCGGGACTGGCCGGCTCAGAAGCGGCTTGGCAGATTGCCTCGCGAGGGGTGCCGGTTCGACTGTATGAGATGCGGCCGAAAAAAATGACACCGGCCCACCAGACCGGGCAGTTTGCCGAACTGGTGTGTTCCAACTCCCTTCGGGCGGATGGTCTGGCGAATGCCGTCGGGCTTCTCAAGGAAGAGATGCGAAGACTAGGCTCACTGGTAATGCACGCCGCCGACACTCACCGGGTGCCAGCCGGCGGGGCACTGGCCGTAGACCGGGAAGGATTTGCCCGGGCGGTCACTAAGGCGGTTTCGGAGCACCCCCTGATTACGGTGGTAACTGAAGAAGTGACTGCGATCCCCGGGGAGCCGGTTGTAATCCTGGCCACCGGACCCCTGACCTCCGATGCTATGGCGCGTGCCGTACAGTCCCTGACTGGAACCGAGCATCTGTACTTCTACGACGCGGTGGCCCCCATTGTAACCCTGGAATCAGTTAACCTCGACAAGGCCTACTGGCTTTCCCGTTATGATAAAGGTGAGCCCGCGTATCTAAACTGTCCGATGACGAGCGAGGAGTACGAGGCCTTCTGGGAGGCCTTGGTGTCGGCCGAGCGGGCTGCACTTCATGAATTCGAAAAGGAAGTGTATTTCGAAGGCTGTATGCCTGTTGAGATCCTTGCCTCAAGAGGGCGGGACACCTTGCTTTTCGGGCCGATGAAGCCGGTTGGATTGAATGATCCCCGCACCGGCAGCCGACCTCACGGTGTGGTTCAGCTCCGGCAGGATAACCGTGAAGGAACCCTTTTCAACCTCGTCGGGTTCCAGACCCACTTAAAGTGGGGGGAACAAAAACGTGTTTTCCGCATGATTCCGGGTCTGGAGGAGGCGGAGTTTGTACGCTACGGGGTGATGCACCGGAACACCTTTATCAACGCCCCAATGTTGTTGCACCCGACACTGGAGTGTAATCAGCGACCGGGGTTGTTCTTTGCCGGGCAGATGTCCGGGGTTGAGGGTTACGTGGAGTCGACCGCCGCCGGACTGATTGCCGGGATCAACGCCTCCCGGCTGATGCGTGGAATCAACCCCGTGGTGTTCCCTCCCGAAACCGCGCATGGTGCTTTGATCAATTACATCGTAAACGCCGATCCCCGGCGCTTCCAGCCAATGAACGTGACCTTCGGTCTGTTTCCGCCGCACACCGAAAGGATCAGGAACAAAAAAGAGCGTTACCTGGCTTACTCCGGGCGGGCCCTGAACAGGCTGGACATCTGGATGAGCGAGGTGCAAATCGAGAGTGTACCACTTAATTGACGGATTCCTCACCTATCTGCAAGTGGAACGGAACGCCTCACCGCAGACGCTGCGCGCCTACCAGACCGACCTATTTCACGGGATCGACTATTTTGCCCGTAGGTTGGGTAAGCCTGATCAAGCAATAGTGGCCGGGGATCTAGATCACATTCTTTTCCGTCACTACCTGGCTCATCTTAGCCGTAAAGGGATGGCCAGAACCAGCATTGCCCGCCGGGTAGCCGCCTGGCGGTCATTATTTCGTTATCTGGATCGGGAAGACGTATTGCAGTCGAACCCCCTGGAAAGGGTAGTCACCCCCAAGTGTTCCAAGAAGATACCGACCGTGCTGTATCCGGATGAGGTACTGGGACTGCTTAAGGCTCCCGGGAACAGCCCGGCGGGGTTGCGTGACCGGGCCTTGCTGGAACTGCTCTACGCGAGCGGAGTGCGTATCTCCGAGGCAGTAGGCCTTAATCTCCGAGATCTGGATCTTGACGCCGGATTCATCCGCGTCAGAGGCAAGGGAAACAAGGAGCGTCTGGCACCCTTAGGAGGCCCGGCGGTAGAGGCCCTGGAGAACTACCTGCAACGGGGAAGACCCCCGATGACTCGCTCCGGTCCGGTCGAGCCGGAGGCGTTGTTTTTGAACCAGCGGGGGGGACGGTTAACCGACCGAGGCGCCCGTAAACGGTTTTCGGGATATGTTAATCAGGTAGCGAGGGAGAGGCAGATCACCCCGCACACCCTAAGACACTGTTTTGCCACCCACATGCTCGAAGCCGGAGCCAACCTGCGGGTGGTTCAGGAACTGCTCGGTCACTCGCGGCTCTCCACCACCCAGATTTACACACGGGTAACCACCGATCGGCTACAGGAGGTTTACGCGAACACCCACCCCCGTGCCCAACCGCATGATGAGGATTAAGACTAAAGGTTGAAACTGTTTTGGGGATCGGTAATACTAAAGAGAATATGGGCGGCAAAACAGTGTCTTAGGGTGTGCGGGGTGATATGCCTCTCCCTCGCTACC
>JAHRFU010000055.1 GCA_019084485.1 Desulforudis sp.
CAAGCGCAATCTCCTGCCTGTTTTTGCTGATCACGACCGGACCCGCTGGCACCACTTCCACACAAGTGAGTAATTCTCCCTCACTGATTCCGAAACGAATCGCCTGCGCACGCACTAGCTCGTCGGCGATGTTTAAGATCCTTAGGCTCTGCCCCTTCTTAACTTCGTGCAGTTTCAATGGCCTCCCCCTCCCCTGTACTGTAACCATAGATTACTTAGCCTGAGCCAATTCTCTTTGCCTAGCTAATCATTGTTAGTACTTACTAACTAGATTAAATCTCTCTTATCAGGTTTTGTCAAGAGACTTTTGGAAAAATCAGCTCCGATCATTGTAATGATAACGGAAGCGGTACAGTAGTTAAGTGGTGCCTGTGCTTTAGGTCGCAGACTTACATTCTTTCAATTCCCGTCGCTCTGGAACAGAGACAGCTTTCCGGGATTTGAAGGCGACAAGGCGGGCCGAGTTCAACACCACCAGTACGGACCCAAAATTATGGACAAGCGCACCCATCATCGGGGATAGAAAGCCTAATCCGGACAACATCAAAGCTAGGGCGTACGTTTTATGAAAGGGCTTGTGGCAGGGCTGCGGGACATCGAGTCTAATCCGGTGGTAGATGGGGAAGTTTTTTTCCAAAGTTTGAAAAGCAGATTATTGGCTCGGTAAACAAGGCAATGGTCTGATAGTATTCCCAAAACACCCGGCGTAACGGATTTTCGATTACAAGTCGCGCCAGACGTGCCTCAAACTGCCGGTTGCAACCCCTTAAGACTTCCTCAGCGCACTGCTCCCAGCACATCCCCTTCCGGTAGGGCCGGTCGGTAAGCATAGCGTCAATTGCGTCACAAATGGCTACAATCCGGGAACCCAAGGGAATGGCCGTACCCGCCAAGCCTGACGGGTAACCACCGCCGTCCCAGCGCTCGTGGTGATGCAGGACGAGACGGGCCACGTTCACCAGCGTCGGAGAAGAACGTAAGATGGTGCTCCCAAGTACCGGATGCGTCTGTACGATTTTCATCTCCGATTCTGTAAGCTTGCCGGTCTTGGAGAGGATGGCATCGGGAATTCCAATCTTGCCGATATCATGCAGGTGAGCGGCGATGTGCAGGGTCTCCAAGTCCTCTCCGGTCAACCCGGCAGCAGTTCCCAGTTGCACCGCCATGTCGGCCACCCGTGACGAATGTCCGGCGGAATACTGATCCCGGGTATCCAAGGCCGTCACCAAGCATTCTATGGTGTCGTGATAGACATCGTATAAGTCGGGTCTAGGCTTCCTTGGACTGCCGGGGACAGCTGCCTTCACAGCACCCGTTACACAGTGCCCGGTCCATTTCGCCTTTAATGTGGCACCAAGCACGGCGCGCAAAGATGGTCTGGCACGAGCCATTCTTATAGGCCCCCTTAATCTTTTTGGCAAGCTCATGGTTGACAAAATCCGTTAAGATGAGGACGACATCCACTTTTGACGTTACCTTAAGCTCTAGGTGACCCTTTTTTCGCCCGGAAA
The DNA here is from genome assembly GCA_019084485.1 of Desulforudis sp. Classification (GTDB taxonomy): domain Bacteria; phylum Bacillota; class Desulfotomaculia; order Desulfotomaculales; family Desulforudaceae; genus SURF-60. Next base: position 1,512 of record JAHRFU010000055.1, read on the forward strand.
CATGCTGGATATCTTTGAATCCCATACGGCGCAGGTTCTCCAAGATGTTACCCAGCCTGTCTCCGCCAATGATCAGGATCGACATACATGAGCACTCCTTTGGGGGCTGAAATTATGCCTTGTAATAATCTAACCTAACCCTAATAATGTTAGATTAGACTAACTATATTTTACCCAGTTCCACTTGGCTTGTCAATGATTAATTAGCAAAACACCACCAAGAAATCGGTGGTGTTTTATGAGAGGATGATGTTGCCCAGCCTACCTTGAACATACCAATACCTGGAAGGTGCAGGGCGCGCTGAGGGATTGCCGGAACAAACGACTAGGAAGTATAGATCAAAAATGCGCAGTGGAGCCGCGGATCAGCGTCGGCCGCCTGTCTGAGGGAGCGTAGCCAGGCGGGAAACGGGGACAGGCAACGATTTCACGACGTAATCTACCCTACCACCTGTCGTTTTGTATCATAGAAGGCTTAGAACGGGGATGTGTCTTACATACGAGAAAAAGTAGCCTGTCCCCGATTCCCGCCCTGAGCAGCTTCCTCTGTCACATACGTGTTTGTGGAGGCAATCCCTCAGGAAAGCGCACAGCACCTCACAACCATTTTCATCCTTCGTGGTGCCGGTCGTTAGACCGGAATGGGCGACTGTTTTGGTTTATGTCCAAATCCCCCGGGCGGATCCCCACTGACGGCGACTGCAGGCCGTCCGGACACTGCTTTGTAGCACATGTGCACCCGCTGCAGCCGCAACCGGATGACGAACCCTCTTTCGGCTTCATCTTACCCCGGAACTGGAAACCGATCGCCACAACCGCCAAGACGCCGATACCGATGATAATCGCCGCTTCCACTAAGACCGTACTCCTTTACTTAAAGCCTATTATCCGAGGCCGAGCAACCGGCCGCCTTGGTAGACCAGGAAGGCCATCGTCCAGCCCAACAGAAGGCTGTAAGCCATCGCGAATCCGGTCCAGCGCCACGAATTGGTTTCCCTTTTGATAGTGGCAATGGTGGCCACGCAGGGGATGTAAATGAGGGACATCACCATAAAGGCATAGGCGGACAGTGGCGTCCAGTAGGCTTGAATGGCCACGGTCAATCCGTCCTCACCGATGCCGTAAATCACACCGAACATACCGACCACGACCTCTTTAGCCAGCAGGCCGAAGATAAGGGCGGCTGCCGCTTCCCACGTACCGAAGCCGAGCGGGGCGAAAACCGGGGCCACGAAACCGCCGATGGCACCCAGGTAGCTCTCGCGGCTGGCAAACTCCACACCGGTGGGTAGGGTGGCGAAGACCCAAATCAGGATAACCACTGAGAAAATGATCGTTCCGGCTCGTTTAATGAAGGCCCAGCCCCGTTCCCACATGTGGATGAGCATTCCCTTGAGGGTCGGTACGCGATACGGAGGCAGTTCCATCACGAAGGGTGAGACCTCACCCTTAAACAGGAATCGCTTGAACAGAATCCCCATCATTATGGCCAAGGCAATGCCCAGGATGTACAGCGAGAAAATGATCAGCCCCTGGTAGGCGGTGAAGAAGGCACCGACAAATAAAACGTAGATCGGCAGTCGGGCTGCGCAGGACATCAACGGGGTAATCAGGATGGTGATCATGCGATCACGCTTGTTCTCCAGCGTCCGGCAGGCCATAATCGCCGGAACGTTGCAGCCGAAACCGACAATCAAAGGGATAAACGATTTTCCATGCAGTCCCAAACGGTGCATAAAACGGTCCATTATGTAAGCCGCACGGGCCATGTACCCGCTGTCTTCCAGCAGGGTGATGGCGAAGAAGATCAGGAAGATCGGGGGAATAAACACCAGTACCGCACCGACGCCGCCGATAATCCCGTCGGCCACCAGTGAAGCGACTAGTTCGTTGCTAAAGAGTGCACCGGCACCCTCACCAAGCCACTCAAAGAACTCCTCGACGTATCCGATCAGCGGATCGCCAAGGGAAAAGGTAAACTGAAACACGGCAAACATGGATAGAAAGAAGATCGGAATCCCGAGAAACCGGTTGGTGACCACGCGGTCAATCCGGTCCGATATGGAAAGGCGCTCCTCGGTAGTGCTCTTACGGGTTACCGTTTCTTTGATTAGTCCGGCAATGAAGCCGTAGCGACGGTCGGCAAACAACGATTCCGGATCGAGTCCGGTCATGCTCTCAATGTGCGCAGCCACTTCATCACGCTTCTTGATGATGTCACCGGCCTTAGGCGATTGCATTACCCGGCCGTAGATATGCTCATCACCTTCGAGCAGTTTTACCGCCACCCAGCGGGCGGGCAGATGGCGGATAGCTTCCACTCCGGTTAATGCCTTCTCCAGTCTGGCGATGCCAGGCTCCGCTTCTTTGCCGTAGTCAATGGCAAACGGACGGCTTTGTTTCCGGTCGGCTACACTGACCGCGGCTAAGACCAATTCCTGGGTTCCCTTGTTGCGCACGGCTACAGTCGGCACCACCGGTACAGACAGGATTCCGGCAAGTGCTTTCAGGTCGATCTTGATGTGCCTTTTCTCGGCCTCGTCAATCATGTTCAAGGCGAGTACCAGGTTGGCACCCATCTCCAACAGTTGGGTGGTCAGGTACAGGTTGCGTTCCAAGTTTGAAGCATCAATAATGTTGATGATCAGGTCCGGCTCACCGGACAGGATGTAGTTGCGGGCAACGGCCTCGTCCTCGGAATAGGCTCCCAGGCTGTAGGTCCCGGGCAGGTCCACGACTCGGATGCCCTGACCGTCCTGTACAAGCCGACCCTCCTTCTTCTCCACCGTCACGCCCGGCCAGTTCCCAACCTGATGTCGAGCACCGGTCAGGTTATTAAACATCGACGTCTTACCGGAATTCGGGTTTCCAGCCAATCCCACCACAATATCCTGTAATTTCCTAGCCGCACTCGTAGTCTGCATTAAACCGCTCCTCCCCCTAGCAATTCGAGTTTCTATTAATAACTGACTAGTTACCGACTTCTTCAACCATAACTTTTTGAGCTGCCCCCCAGCCGAGTACAACCCGGCTGTCGCCAATGGAAATGATAATGGGGCCGCAGGGTTGACTTTGGACGATCCGCACGACAGTGCCCCGCGCAAAACCCATTTCGTTCAGCCGTTGGCGCAAGTTCCTTGCCCCCACGACATCGCGCACCACCGCATCCCGCCCCGGAGTCAGGAAGCCTAAAGGCAGTATCGCTTGCACCACCACCTAGATCACCTCCACGGAAACGGCTTCCGCTTCCCGGCGGCGTAGAGTCAAGCTGTAACCTCTAACCAGTACCTCAATGGGGTCACCCATGGGGGCCACCCCTTTCAGCTTGATTTCTGTTCCCGGAACCAGTCCCATTTCCAGAATGCGCCGTCTTATTGGGCCCGAACCGAGCACACCAACGATCTTTCCGGTGTCCCCCACTTTGAGCTTACTCAACGGCTTTGCTTCGTTTTTACTCATCAACCGCACCCCCACACTTCCAAGATAATCTAACCAAACAATCTAATCCAATGCTAATAAACTTAGTCTTAACTAATATTTAATCAAAGTGTATTCCACCCCTGCGTGGTTGTCAATAGGAAATTCGAGCCGAAAGATAGAAGGCTAGAGAAGCAAATGCAAAACCGCCCAAGCTCAAGATTGAGCTGTGCGGTTTGGAGAACTGAAATTTCAGTAGATAAAAGGCTATTCGGTTATAGAAGCGCTGGCTATTTCAGAATCAACCTGATCTCATCC
>JAHRFU010000078.1 GCA_019084485.1 Desulforudis sp.
ATGCACTGGTCAGAATCTTAATGGACCCAGTAACAACCTAACTCCTCTCCCTTTCTGCTGTACTTAAGTACAGCAGAAAGGGAGAGGAGTTAGGTTGTTACTGGGTCCATTAAGATTCTGACCAGTGCATCCAATAATTATACATTTCGCCTAATAATTCTCCTGCATAATGTTCAGGGAAACAATGTCCGTGCGGCGGTTCTTGAGGAGTGGGAGTTCGTTCCGAACCTTGGTTATGAAATCCAAGTCGATGTCGGCCACGATCACGCCGGGCTTTTCGTCTGCGGCGGCGATTGCCTCTGCCCAGGGGTTAACTACTAGGGAATGGCCGTAGTAGACGTAGGTCGCCCGGGGATCGCGGGCGGGAGAGGCACCGACGGTGTAGACTTGGTTGTCGACTGCCCTGGCACGCAGGAGCAGCTCCCAGTGGGCGGGACCGGTGATCATATTAAAAGCGGCCGGGATGACCACAACCTGAGCACCCTTTAAAGATAAAGAACGGATTAGTTCCGGGAAACGAACATCGTAGCAGATGGCCACGCCGATGGTAGCCACCGGGGTTAATACCGGATTGGTTTCCTCTCCGGGGCTTAGGGTGTCCGATTCCCGAAAGGAAAGCGTTTCCAGCTCGACATCAAAGAGGTGGATCTTGCGTTGGCGGCCAAGCAGTGCCCCGTCGGGTCCAAAAATGAATGAAGTGTTGTACACCCGTTCACCGTCGCGTTCGGGGATCGAACCACCGACTATGGTGACTCCGGCTTCACGTGCGGTATTTGAAAGAGTCTGGATGGTCTCTCCGTCCGGTGCGGTCTCGGCAAATCGGACAAAGTATTTGTGGCTGTATGGGCAGTTGAACATTTCCGGAAGCACCGCGATCGCACATCCGGAGTCAGCCGCTTGTAGCACCATTTCCCGAGCCTGAGCCAGGTTTACGGACTTATCGCCGGTGATGGGCATTTGGCAGACACCCAGCTTGAAGCGAGCCAATGGCAAGACCTCCATTCACTACCTGTGCATCCATTATATCAGTAGTTCGGGGATTAATACGTTTCCAGAAGGCGTTTCTCCCATTGGTCGCATTGGTCCGAAGGCAGCAGGTCGCGCCTTCTAAGGCTGGCAATCAGTTTTCGGGTGAGGGTGAAACTACGGTCCCGCGCAGATTCAAAACAGTATGCGCTTTCCAGAAACAAGTCGACGTTGTTGCAGGGATCCTCGGTAATGTGCGTAAAGACCTTCATGACGGACTTGCGAGCCATTCGTTCCTGATCGGTGATTTGGTTCGTGGTGTTTTGCATCAGTCGTTGTGCTTCCTTGAGGTCTCCGAAGACGATGTAGGCTACCATGGACCAAACCCAGTACACATTGTAGACTGATGTTTCCAGGGCCGCCATCCGCTTGTCACACAGAGACCGGCCAGCCTTTCTCTTTTTCATCTCTGTAATTCACTCTCCCTATTTAATGAAAGCAAGCTTAAATTTTAAGCTGACCCCCGGCTATCTTTTTTATACTGTAAGGAAGGAATTACACTATCTTGCAAGAAAAATGAAAAGAGGTGATGAAATGCAGATATATTTGATACTGGCGCTCGTTTTTGCGCTGGTGGTTGCAGTATTTGCGGTTCAGAACGCAATTACGGTCGATATCCAATTTCTATTCTGGAGTTTACCGAAGGTTCCCCTTTCTCTAGTAATTTTAGCGTCCGTAGTGTCGGGGGCGGTAATCGTATTTGTAGTCGGCATTGTCCGGCAGATTCAGGTGACCATGCGTATTCGGGAAGTTTCCAACAAAAACAGCCAGTTGGAGAAGGCTCTTGAGGAATGCAAGACTAAACTGGGCAAGGAGACCGAAAAGCCTGAAACTGCGGCAGTCAAGGCTCCGGGAAACCAGGCGGCCGAACAGAATACAGGTGCTTCAAAAAAGGAATGTGAATAATGGTGTTTCCACATTCCTTTGTGGCCTGCGATCTGGAGACCAGCGGGCTGGATGTGTCTGTTGACGAGATTATTGAAGTCGGCTTGGCCCGGGTCGAAGACGGCCGAATCACTGAGACTCTGCAAACGTTGGTTGCTCCAACCCGGCCGCTGACATTGCGCATTAAGCGCCTCACCGGTCTTGATGACAGTGATTTTGAGGCACAGCTGGCCTGGGAGTCCGTGCGTCGGTCAGTGTTGCAGTTTATTGGTGATAGCCCCCTCATCGGTCACAACATCGGATTTGATACTAAGTTTCTCGAGATCCACGGCGGCTACCGCGGCGGTGTCTCTTATGACACCTGTGACTTTGCCCGGGTCCTTCTGCCGGATGTGTCCAACTACCGCCTGGAGACCGTCTGTCGGGCTCTCGATGTCGCTTATCCTTTGCAGCACCGTGCTCTGGAAGACGCCCTGGCGGCGGCAGGGGCGTATTTGGCTCTGTACGAGCGGGCCTGTGAAATGGATCCCTCTCTTCTGGCGAATCTTGTTACCCTCTTGAACCAGCATTCCACCCTATGGTTCCCAGTCTTTAACGGTGCTCTCAAAGAATCCGCCGGGGTTTTCGGTCGGTCACGCATCGGTACTGAACGCACCGGGGATGATTGGTCCGCAGGTTCGACCGAGGAAGGCCGGGTGCAAGACCTCGAAAATCTGTCTGTGGACGATATCCTGGGTCGTTCCGGGGCGCTGGCAAAGAGCCTGACCGCCTATGAGTTCCGACCCCAGCAGGTGAAGATGGCGCATTCCGTTCGGAAGGCCTTTGATGAGCAGGGTATCCTCCTCGCCGAGGCTGGAACCGGAACCGGGAAGTCTTTTGCCTACCTGGTGCCTGGTCTACTCTGGGCCTTAGAGCAGGAGCAGCGGGTGGTGGTCTCTACCCATACCGTTAACCTGCAGGAGCAGTTAATCGCCAAAGACATACCGCTTTTACGTTCAGTTTTGCCACCTTTCCGGGCCGGTCTCTTGAAGGGGAGAGGAAACTACCTCTGTCTGCGCCGCTGGCATGCCGCGGTCAGTGAGGGCGCTTTCGAGGGCTCGGAGGTGCTGTTTTTAGCCAGGGTTATGGTCTGGCTGAATTCCACCCGGAGTGGAGACCGATCTGAACTGGGGTTAAAACCAGATGAATGGCGAATCTGGGATACCATATCCGCAGTCAGTGACGGATGTGCCGGGAACGGCTGTCGTCATGCCGGGAACTGCTTCGTGAACCGCTCGCGGCGGGCAGCCGAGCAGTCGGACGTGGTGATTACCAATCACTCACTCCTATTGTCTGATTTAAAGACCGACAACAGGTTACTGCCTTCCTATGGTGCCCTGGTTATTGATGAGGCGCACCATCTGGAGAACGTGGCGACGGAGCAGTTGGGCCGCAGCGTTTCGGGCTATGACTTCGCTCGCTGGACAGAGATGATTCGTAAGTTGGCCAGCAGGATCGATCGTCTGGCACCGGAACTACGCCAGCCCCTGCTGGACGTGGAGAAACAGGTGAGCAACGGGGTATCCGCGCTGTTTTCGGCCCTCGCCGAGACGGGGCGCGTTTTGAACCAGTGCGGGGATGAACTGCACGTGCGCCTGGAACCGGGATCGGCCAATCTGGCTTTGGAAGCAGATATCAGCGGTTTGAGTCAAAGACTGCACGAAACCGGATCTGAAGCTTGTGCACGCCTGGATCGGGCCGGGATGCTCCTATCGGATCGGATCATGCCGGGCACGGACGCCGAACTGTTGCTGACCTTTGAATTCCTCGGCAAGAACGGTCGCAAGCTGTTTAATGACCTGCGTTTCATCCTGGCTGCGGATCACGCGAATTATGTCTGCTGGCTGGAGCCAAAGCCCCGGGATCTGAATGACTGTTTACTCCGGGCAGCCCCCATCGAGGTCGGTGAACTGTTGTACAACGGGCTTTTTGAGGGCATCAGACCGGCGGTTCTGACCTCGGCCACCCTGGCCGTGGATCGTTCTTTCGCCTACTTTGGACAGCGTACCGGCATCACCCGGGTGCACCCCGATGTGGTGCGGACGGTGCAGGTTGGCTCACCGTTTGTTTACCGGGAACAGGCCCGATTGTTTGTGGTTAATGACCTGCCTTCCCCGGCGGGAGGTCCAGAAGAGGCCTATCTATCCGGAGTCTGCCGCGGGATTGAGGAATTGGTGGCGGCGGCCGGAGGGCGAACTCTGGTTCTATTCACGGCACACCGCGTCTTAAAGCTGGTCTACCACCGGCTGAAACCGATATTTGAGGAAATGGGTATCGACCTGCTCGGTCACGGTATCGATGGAGGTCGGGCACGCCTGCAGGACACTTTTCGAATCAGTGAGAAGGCGGTATTGTTCGGCGCTTCCTCGTTTTGGGAAGGTGTGGATATTCCCGGCGAGGCTTTGAGTTGCCTGATCATTGTCAAGCTGCCGTTTCAGCCTCCTAATCAGCCGGTGACCGTGGCCCGCCGTAAGCTGCTGAAGGAACAGGGGCTAAGCGATTTCAATCTGCTGTCGCTGCCCCAGGCGGTTCTGCGTTTTAAGCAGGGTTTTGGCCGGCTGATCCGGACGGCTTCAGATTTCGGTGTGGCCGTTGTCTTAGACGACCGCGTGACCACAAAGCGATACGGAAGCCAGTTCCTGCGTTCGCTCCCGGTGTCGTGGGAAGCGGCGTCCCTGTCTGCGGTGGCGGTTAGGCTGTCCAAATTCCTGCGGGAAAATGGCGAAAAAGGCACATCTCCTGACCAAGACCAATAGAATAGAAAGAAAAGGACATAGGGCAGGAGGGATCGTCTTGCGCGTTTACTATTTTCGTTTACCGGGGTTTGTCCGGTCGTTTTTGAAGAAGTTTATCAAATAAGGCATAATACTAGACTTTAATTTACCAAACAATTCTGTTAAAATTAAAAGGAATCGCCGATAGGGCCGCGAACAGAGAATAACCATTCGGCCCCTTTTTTCCTCGGTTTTTTGCAAACCGAGGTTCCGATGTACTAAAAGGAGACAAGGTGTATGCATATCAATCTCACAGCGGTAGCTAAGGCCAACGCCGGGTTTCTAGAGCGTGTGAAAGCCGCCTCCGGTCAGGATGTGGCCCAGTGCTACCAATGTGGCAAGTGCACCGCCGGTTGTCCCGTTGGCTACGCTATGGACGAGCCTCCCACCCGGATTATGCGGTTGCTCCAACTCAGTCTAAAGGACGAGGTCCTGAATTCTAACGCCATCTGGCTCTGTTCGACTTGTGCAACCTGCACGACGCGGTGCCCGAAGGACATTGATATCGCCGGTGTGATGGATTCCCTGCGGATTATGGCTAAGCGGGAAGGGCGGATCAAAGCCGTCCGTAGCATAGACCTGTTCAATGATGTGTTCCTGGGTTCGGTACGCAAGTATGGCCGCGTCCACGAATTAGGAGTGGGAATGGGGCATAACCTGCGTACGTACAAACCCTTTAAGGACGCCGATATCGGCACCGGACTGATGCTCAAGGGCCGGATGAAGCTCTTACCGTCAAAGATTAAAGGGCAGGGGGAGATCGCCCGGATCTTCAACGAAGTTCGCAAATTGGAGGAGGCTGAATGAAGTACGCCTATTATCCCGGGTGTTCACTCCATGCTACCGCCCGTGAATACGACCAATCAACACGTGAGGTCTGCAGTGCTCTCGGTATCGAACTGATTGAAATCCCAGACTGGAGTTGTTGTGGGGCGACTTCGGCGCATAGTACCAGTCACCTGTTGAGCGTCGCCCTGCCTGCTCGCAACCTGACCCTGGCGGGTAAGATGGGGCTTGATATCGCTGTACCCTGTGCGGCCTGCTACCAGCGCCTGCGGTACGCTCAGATTGAGCTTGATCAGAACGAGGGTGTTCGCGAGAAGGTGGCCGCAGTCACCGGTACAGTATATGAAAACAAGGCCGATGTGAAGTCCCTGCTTGAAGTTGTCGCTAGCCTTGACCCAGAGTATCTGAAATCGAAAATAGTCCGTCCCCTGGACGGTTTGAAGGCGGTCTGTTACTACGGCTGCCTTTTGGTGCGCCCACCCCGGGTTACGGGTTTTGACGACCCGGAGGATCCTCAGACAATGGACAACCTGATGCGGGCCTGCGGAGCAGAAGCTCTCGACTGGGGTTACAAGACCGAGTGCTGCGGGGCCTCCATGGGGATTTCAAATGAAGCAATAACCCTGAAACTAGTTCGGGATATCCTGCAGGTAGCGGAGAAAGCCGGTGCAGACTGTCTAGTCGCGGCCTGCCCGCTGTGCCAGAGTAACCTGGACTCCCGCCAAACGCACATCAACCGTGCTTTCGGTACTGGTTTCAAAATGCCGGTACTCTACTTCACGCAACTGATCGGACTGGCTTTGGGCATAGAACCGGCTCGGCTCGGTCTTAAGAGCCACTTTGTGGCAACAGCTGGAATCGTGAAATTTGCTACCTAATCAGTTAAACTATCAGAGAGCCCAAAGGAGTCGTTGTGATGCCCAGAATCGGTGTGTTCGTCTGTTGGTGCGGATCTAATATCGGGGGCGTAATCGACTGTCCCAAGCTTGCCGCTGACGCCGGGGAATTACCCGGAGTAGTTCTTAGCACGGAGTATAAGTACATGTGCTCCGAACCGGGGCAGAATTCGATAATCCAGGCGATTCGCGACCACCGCCTGGATCGTGTAGTGGTAGCGTCATGTTCACCACGACTGCACGAAGAAACCTTTCGCAAGACACTGGCCCGGGCCGGGCTGAACCCATACCTCTTTGAAATGGCCAATATTCGCGAGCACTGTACCTGGGTTCACAATAAGGAACCCGAGAAGGCCCAGGTGAAGTCCCTGGCCCTGGTTAGCAGGGCGGTAGCCAAGGCGAACCTGCTCGAACCGCTGTTTCCGTCTTCCATTCCGATGACCAAGCGTTGCCTGGTGATCGGCGGCGGCATTGCTGGTATCCAGGCCGCTCTGGACGTGGCGGATGCCGGGCACGAAGTGATCCTGGTGGAGAAGGAGCCGACCATCGGCGGGAACATGGTTAAGCTCGACAAGACTTTCCCGACCCTGGACTGTTCGGCCTGCATCAGCACGCCGAAAATGGTATCCGTTTCAACTCATCCCAACATTACCCTGTACACTTATTCCGAGGTGGCTGGGGTTGACGGGTACATCGGTAACTTTGAGGTGACCATCCGCCGCAAGGCCAGTTATGTGGACCACAGTGAGTGTACCGGTTGCGGCGACTGCCAGACCAAGTGTCCCACCAAGGTTCCGAGCGAGTTTAACCTCGGGTTAAGCACCCGTAAAGCAATATATATTCCGTTTCCACAGGCGGTACCGAACAAACCGGTGATCGACGCCGCTAACTGCCGTTACTTCACTACGGGTAAATGTAAGGTCTGTCAGAAAATCTGCACCACCGAGGCCATCGACTACGAGCAGCAGGACACTGTGATCACGGAGAAGGTCGGGGCGATCGTGGTCGCCACCGGCTACCAGTTGTTCGACTGGGCCGCTGCCTACGGTGAATACGGCTACGGCAGGTACCCGGACGTAGTCACCGGGATGCATTTCGAACGCCTGGTGAATGCGGCTGGCCCAACCGGAGGTAAGATCCAGCGGCCTTCGGACCAGTCAGAGCCGAAGACCGTAGTTTTCATCAAGTGCGTGGGCTCCCGTGACCCGGCCAAGGGCAAGGAGTACTGTTCACGCGCCTGTTGTATGTACACCGCCAAACACGCGCATCAGGTGCTGGAGAAAATCCCTGGTGCGAACGTGTATATCTTCTACATCGATGTGCGCACTCCGGGCAAGGGATATGAGGAATTTTATCAACGGACTATCTCGGACGGTGCGGTTTACGTGCGCGGCCGGGTTTCAAAGATCTATCAGATGGGCGACAAGCTGGTAGTGCGGGGTAGTGACACCCTGCTCGGCCGGCCGGTGGAGGTGGAAGCGGATATGGTGGTGCTTGCCTCAGCCATGGTTTCGTCCAGCGGAATTCAGGACGTGGCCCGAATGGTGTCCGTGCAGGTGGACAAGGACGGTTGGTTGCAGGAAGCCCATCCGAAGCTACGTCCGGTGGAGACACACACCGGTGGGGTATTCGTAGCCGGTTCCTGTCAGGGCCCCAAAGATATTCCGGACACCGTAGCTCAGGCCAGTGCGGCTGCCGCTAAAGTCTGCGGCCTGTTATCCCGCGAAGAGCTGGCCACCGACCCCATGATCTCCACGGTCAATCAGGCTATCTGTACGGGCTGTGGACTATGTGTTCCGGCCTGCCCGTATCAGGCCGTCGAACTGAAGACGATTACGGAACGCATTCCCGGTCACGCCCCGCGTGAACGCACCGTGGCCGATGTAAACTCCGGTCTGTGCCAGGGTTGCGGGGCCTGCAACGTGGCCTGTCGGCCAGGGGCGATGCAGGTTAAAGGGTTTACCAACGATGAACTAGTGGCGGAGGTGGACGCGATATGTCTGTAGCACCGGAAACGGTATGGGAACCAAAGATCATCGGCTTCTTCTGCAACTGGTGCAGTTACGCCGGTGCCGACCTGGCCGGGGTGAGCCGCATCAACTATCCGCCAAACGTCCGGATTATCCGGGTGCCTTGTTCGAGCCGCATCAATCCGTACCTGGTGTTACGTGCCTTCCAGCACGGCGCCGACGGGATACTGATCTCCGGGTGACACCCCGGCGACTGCCACTATGTCAGTGGCAACTACCAAACGCGGCGGCGCTTCATGCTGTTTAAGCAGATGATGGAATACGTGGGACTGGAACCGGACCGTTTGCAGATCCGCTGGATTTCCGGTTCCGAAGGGGCCAAGGTGGCAGAGGTGACGCGTGAGATGACCGAGCGCATCCGTGCCCTGGGCCCGAACACGAAGATGAGGGATGTTAAGTGAAAACGGTTGTAGACAATCTGCGCCGGGAGGCGGCAAGGCTGCTGGCCGGAGATGAAGTGAAAATGGTGATCGGTTACGCCGCGGGAACCGACGCAGCCCGGACGACGCCCTGTTTCGCCACAACGCCGGAGCAGGCTGCCTTGCTGACCTGGGGGCCGTTGTGTGCGAACAACCTGGTTAAGTATCTTTTGGACTATCGCTTCGAGGACACCCGTCTGGCGGTGGTCGTTAAGGGTTGTGACAGCCGGGCGGTCAACCGCCTGCTCCAGGATCTGCAGTTCCCCCGCCAGCGACTGGTGGTGTTAGGGGTACCCTGCGGGGGACAACTGGATCGGGCTTCGATACTATCCGAGATTCCCCCGGGTGCTCGCCTACAGGATATTGAGGACACCGGCGAGGATTTGGTCTTGGTGACGGACAAGGGTCGCCTCTCATTCCCGAAGGACCGGTTCCTGATGGATAAGTGCTACCGGTGCGAGACCAACATGCCGGTTGTGGCGGACTTTTTGGCTGGTGAGCCGGTGCCGTCTCCGGCGCGTGAGGGATTCGAGCACACCGCTGAAGTGGACGGGATGGAGGCACTGGACATCGCGGACAAGAGTTCCTTTTGGGACAACGAGTTTTCCCGCTGCCTGCGCTGCACTGCCTGCCGCAATGCTTGTCCGGCCTGCAGCTGTAAAGAATGCGTTTTCGAACAGGCCGTGCCGGGCTGGCAACAGTCTGGGATCATTGGGAGCAAGGTCAACAGCCTTCCGGAAAACGCCGTGTTTCATCTGATCCGGATGTTCCATGTTACCGGGCGGTGTGTGGACTGCGGGGAGTGCGAGCGGGTCTGTCCGGTGGGTATTCCCCTGAGGCTACTGTACCGAAAGGTACTGAAGGACGCGCGTATCCTCTATGGTGCGGGTACCCCGGGGATGAGCACCGAGACAGTGTCGCCGCTTAGCGAGTTTCGACCCGATGACCCGGAAGAATTTATGTAGCGAGGTGCAGGAGTGTCTAACAAGACTATAACTAGAGACCAACTGGCCACGCTGCTGGACAGGCTGGTTGAAAAGAACAGGGTAATCGCCCCCGTCTCCGACAACCGAGGGGTAGTCAGGTTTGGGGAGATTCAGAAGGCCGGTGACATCGCCTGGGGATTCGACCAGGCCAAGGTGCCGGCTAAGAGCCATTTTCTACCCCAAACAGAGGAACTGTACCGCTATGATACGTCAGGCGGTGAGTTAAAGATTGAACCGGTGCCACCACCCCGTCCGGCCGTGATCTTCGGGCTACACCCCTGTGACCTTAAGGCTGTGGCTGCCCTCGATCCGGTGTTTGACGGTGCCTTTAAGGATGTCTACTACCTTAATAAAAGGGAGCGGACGGTGATCATTGGTTTGAGCTGCAGGAAGGTATTGCCTACCTGTTTCTGCCGCTCCTACGGAATTGAGCCGACGGATGGTCAAGGGGCGGACCTGATGCTCACCGAGGCGGGAGACGGCTACTATGTCGAGATCTTGACCCCTAAAGGTGAAGCCTTGATCCGCGATAATGCCCCGCTGTTCTCCGATGCGGGTGTAGCGGAAGGACGCCGAGCCAAGGATGCTCTGGCCGGGGAACTGGCCGGACAGTTTCAGCTTAACGTGGATCTAACCGGGGTCAAAGCAAAGGTCGACACCATGTTTGAACACCCCTACTGGCAGGAGCTAGCGCGCAAGTGCCTCGGATGCGGTATCTGTACCTACCTGTGCCCGACCTGCCACTGTTTCGATATTATTGAAAGTCATTCCGGGCACCGGGGATGCCGCCTGCGGTGCTGGGACTCGTGTATGTTTGCCGACTTCACACTGCATACCTCGAGTCATAATCCCCGATCCACAAAGAAGGAGCGGGTGCGTAACCGGTTTTTGCACAAGCTCAGCTATCACGATGAACGCTATGGTTTGGCCGGATGTGTCGGATGCGGGCGCTGTATCGCAGAATGTCCGGTAAACATCGATATTACCCAGATTATTGCCGATATCGAGGAGGTGGACTAGGTGGGAATCGCCGAAAACTGTCTGATGCCCCTGCCGGCCACCATTCAGCAGATCATTCCGGAGACCAGTGACGTAAACACCTACCGGGTCACTTTAGATGACCCCGAGGCCATGGCTAACTGGCGCAACAGGCCCGGACAATTGGCGATGATGTCGCTGTTTGGTGCCGGAGAAGCGATGTTTTCGATCAGTTCGTCCCCGACCCAAAGGGACTACCTGGATTTCACCATCCGCAAGGCGGGTGTGGTCACCAAGGCTCTGCACTCCCTGGAAGTGGGTGGAAAGATTGGTATCCGCGGCCCTTACGGCAACGGGTTTCCCTATGAACTAATGAAGGGCAGGGACGTCCTGTTTGTTGGCGGCGGCATCGGACTGGCACCGCTAAAATCCCTGGTCGAGTTGATGCTGGATGATCAGCATCGTGCTGACTTTGGGAAGATTGAGATCCTATACGGAGCCCGCTCCAACGATGACCTCTGTTTCAAGCAGGCGGTGCTGGAGGAGTGGCCGAAACGGCCAAACTGTGAGGTTTGGACGACCATCGACCGGGCGGAGGACACCTGGAAGGGTCACGTCGGTTTTGTTCCGGCCTACCTGGAGGAGGTTGCCCCCAAGGGTGAGGGTAAGATTGCCGTTCTTTGCGGTCCGCCGATTATGATCAGGTTTGTCCTAATCGGGCTTGAAAAGCTGGGTTTCAAGAACGAACTGATCTATTCCACTCTGGAACTGCGCATGAAGTGCGGTGTGGGCAAGTGCGGCCGGTGCAACATCGGACATAAGTATGTGTGCCTAGAGGGCCCGGTCTTCAACCTGATACAGATCAAGGAACTGCCCCCAGAGTTCTAAGGAGTAAGAGCAGTGGGGGGGGGGGGGGGGGGGGGGGGGGCCGGCGGGGGGCGGGGGGGGGGGGGGGGGGGGGGGGGGGGGGGGGGGGGGGGGGGGGGGGGGGGGGGGGGGGGGGGCGGGGCGGGGGGGCGGGGGCGGGGGGGGGCGGGGGGCGCGCGGGGGGCGGGGGGGCGGGGGGGGGGGGGGCGGCGGGGGGGGGGCGCCCCGCCGGGGGGGGGGGGGGCGGGGGGGGGGCGGGGGGGGGGGGGGGTGGGGGGGGGGGGGGGGGGGGGGGGGGTGGGGGGGGGGGGGGGGGGGGGGGGGGGGGGGGGGGGGGGGGG